>JBKPJS010000773.1:0-5899 GCA_046730815.1 Acidobacteriota bacterium | reverse complement strand
CAAAGAAGCCGATTAGGTCCTCAGTCTCGGCTCGTGTTCGATTTGCTATGGGAGAACCAACGACAATGTCCGTCTGGTTGGTATAACGCCACAGCAGAACCTTGAATGCGGCCAGGAGGGTAATAAAAAGCGTTACCCGGTGTCGGGTGGAGAGATCTTTCAATTTCTGCGTCAGGTTCTGTGGTAAATGCAGGATTTCTTGTGCGCCGTGGAATTGTTGAATCTTCGGCCGCGGTTTATCTGTGGGAAGTTCGAGAATTGAAGGGCCGTTCGAAAGTTTTGCTTTCCAGTAAGCGAGCTGCCTGCGCAGTGCTGGTCCCTGCAAAGTCTCTCGTTGCCATACAGCGAAATCTGCGTATTGAATCGGCAGCGGCGGCAATGGTGAACGCTTGCCGGCGACAAAGGCGGTGTAAACAGCCGCCAACTCGCGGAACAGCACGCCAAGCGACCAGCCATCGCTGATGATGTGATGCATGGTAAAGAAAAGCACATGCGTGTTTGAGTCGAGAGCTAACAACGTCGCCCGCAACAGTGGACCAGCAGAGATGTCAAACGCGCGCCGTGCTTCTTCACGCGCCAGTGTTGCAACCGTAATGTCTTGCTCGGATGCAGGGACAGCCGTTAGATCAACTACCGGTACTTCGATGGTTGAGGTCTTTGCGATCACCTGCGTGGGACCATCCGGTCCAGCAGAGAAAGTTGTGCGAAGAGCCTCATGACGGCTAACTATTTCGTTGAGTGTTCGCTTAAGAGCACCAACGTTGAGATCACCTTTGATGCGGATGACGAGGGGTAGATTGTAGAAAGGACTTCCCGGTTCCAGTTGGTCGAGAAACCAGAGACGCTGCTGCGCGAAAGAAACGGGAAACACGTAGTTCTGTGTGTTCATGGCTTCAGTCTCTGGGAATCCGCTTGATGGGAGAGGGTGCAATACCGTTGGCATTCGCCCGCGAGAGGTGAAGTTTGCGCACCAGTCCGGTGATTGTCGGCGTCTCAAACATTGCTATGGGAGACAACTCGACGCCCATGATCTGGCGCACGTGAGATACAACTTGAGTTGCGAGGATCGAGTCGCCCCCTAAGCGAAAGAAATCGTCCTGGATTCCGACCACTTCAACCCCGAGGATCCGAGACCAAATGTCAGCCAACACCATTTCGTCGTGTGTCCGCGGCGCAATGTATTCACGCTTCTCAGCAGAACTGCCCTGATCGCAAGCATGAACCTGCAGCAAATCCGCCAATCGCGAACGTTGTAGTTTTCCAAAGGAACCTTTGGGAATTTCGTTGACTATCAAAATCTGACGCGGAACCTTAAAAGCGGCGAGTCGTGAAAATACAAACTCACGCAACTCTGTTTCAGTAACGTTGCCCTTTGAGACTACAGCAGCCGCCACCTCTTCACCGAGCAAGTCGTTTTTGACCGGGAACGTTACGGCCTGATCAACCAGGGGGTGCTCCAGCAGTGCCTGGTCCACTTCCAGCGGCGCGATCTTTTCGCCCCCTCGGTTAATTATCTCTTTCAGGCGTCCTGTAATAAAAAGGTAGCCATCATCGTCGATGAATCCTTGATCACCGGTTTTGAACCAGCCGTTTGTAAACGATTCTTCGTTTACTCGCGCATCCTCTTCATACTTACTGATGACACACGCGCCACGAACTACGATTTCACCTTCCGCTTTGACCCCTAATTCTCCATCGTTGTGATCCACAATCTTTATATCAATCAATGTCGGAACCCCTGCCGAGCGCGGTTTACGCTTCTGCGGTGGCAGTGGATTACAGGCAATCATGCCGCATTCAGTCATGCCATACGACTCGATAATCGGCACGCGAAAAAGCTGCTCCAGGTCACTCATGAGCTGTTGCGACAATGCGGTAGACGACGAACGGATGAATCGCAACGTAGAGGTTACGGTGTGCTGATTATTAGCGCGAGCACGCGCCACAATTGCCTGATGCATGCTCGGTACCCCCGTAAACCACGTTGGCTGAAATTCCTGAAGCCAATCAAAAAACTGTGGCGCATAAAAACCGGGCGGGCAAACAACGCCGGCGCCGCTGATGAGCGACGCTAGAACTACACCGACCAGGCCAGTCGAGTGAAACAGCGGCATAATATTCAAACACAGGTCAGCCGCATTCAATCCCAGTGACACCTGGTTATTCTTCGCCTGAGCGCAAATGTTTGCGTGCGTCAAAGGAACAATTTTCGGAGCAGACGTTGTGCCTGAGGTATGAAGAATCAACGCAACATCGTCACCATGCGCGAATCCTGTTTGCTGAACTGGATGTTTGCCGGCACAGTGAAGCTCAAACACTCCCGCCTCAGCCTCTGGCTGCGGTACAAGCTCGATGATCCTGAGACCAAGCTGATGGCCCAACTGCCTTACATCTGTTTGATCTTCAGCATTAACCAATAGAGCTTTCGCATTTAACCGCGAGAGATAAAACTTGAATTCGTCGGCGCGATAATTCGGATTGAGCGGCACCGCGGTGACGCACGAGGCTAGGCCCATAAAGGCCACGGCCATCTCGGGTCCGTTATCGAGCACCGTTACGATGCGATCATTACGCCCAAATCCGAACGCGTTCAGCGACTCTCTGACCGTCTCTAACTGCGAGAGCAGCCGGGCGTAGGTTAATGACAACCGCCCCGGCGCTCTTATCGCCACGACATTGGACGTGAGTTCCGCTTGCGCTACAAAGTTATCGTAGACGGAAGTCTTTATCAGTTCAGTCGAACTCATTCTTTCTTTCGCGAATAAGAAGGTAGCAACCTTTTTGCTCACCATCGATATCGGTTCGCAAAAAGTCGTCAACGATATAGCCAGCCGCGAATGCGTCGGCGAAGGCCGTGCGAGTTGCGTTGCGCCAGGCAACAGCCGACTCCGGATTCTCCTCCTGTAGCAAACTTATATTTGCCGGGACCTCAATCAAGACCTGCATGCCTGCGCGCAGGTCTGCCGGGTCACTAACTGGTAAGCCATCCATACCAATCCGAATCGAACGCTTGGTTTGCTCAGATGCTGTGAACTTCTCGTGTTGTCCCGCAATCCGATCTGTGACGCGTCTGCTCTTGAGAAACCAATCAACCCAAAGCCGATCGGTACCGATGTAACGGTGTAGCGCGCTCGAAGTTTGGTCACCGTAAAAGTTGATTTTGTATCTGTTTGCGATAACTCCCAGTTTGTGAAAATTAAGGTGCGCGTTCGTACTCTGGAGAGGGTCGAAGGTCCATGTAATACGTTCAAATCCTCGCTCCAGGGCCGCAAGGCGTTGAGCGGCCTTTAGCCGGAACCCAAGCCCACACTCACGATAGGAAGGATGTACCGCCAACATGTGTGAATGAAATATAACTTCCCCTTCATCGTAGCCGACAAATCCAAAAGCAAACCCCACCAAACTTTCACCGTCAAAGCCCCCGATCAACGTTCCGCCCAGTTCCTTCAAGATAATAAAATCCATTAAAGGAGTAGTGTCGAGATCGCTCCAACCCCAGACGTCCTGCTGGAGTTTCTCCAGCGCCTTCATTTGCGGAAGGGAATCTATCTGTTGAATCTGGATTGTGGGTATTATTAAGGCCATCCGCGGATTAACTACCGGGAAATATTCTCAAGATCTACTATCAAAGCGTCTCAGATGCATGAGAACGCTGAAACGGGGGGTTACCTTACTTCTTGTTCGCCTCCTCCATCTTTTTCCGCAGGCTCAGAGGCCTCATGTCCGTCCACACCTCTTTAATATAAGCCAGGCATTCCGCCTTGGGGCCGCTTTTGCCGGCATCATTCCACCCGAGCGCATTCTCGCGGTCGGCCGGCCAAATTGAGTATTGCTCTTCATGGTTGACCACGACTTTGTACACCGTGTTGTCTTCCTGCTCGTCTCGATTCATACATCACCCTCCACAATCCCTGTCCATTCACACCGTTTGGAGTCTCCGTGCAACACAGAAGAATCCAGGCACCACTACAGTTAACAATCAGTCCTATTAAGCCTTTATACTATGGGAAGCTTTTAAAACGTCAAGTTTGGCTTCTGCAGACCTATGGCTGCTTTATTTGGCCTTAGGAAGAAGAAAGTTCAAATACGGCTCGCTGTTCAGAAGGCGGCAGTGAAACCAGACCGAAATTAAAAATTTTCCTGAAATTACTTGCCCCTATGAGTACTTCTGAAGCGATGGGAAAAGAGCCGGCCTGCCGAGTTTCGGTAATTACGGCCCCCTCGCTGTCTACGGCTAAGCTTATCAACGATTTGGCCAAGCTTGGTCAATATCGAGATTTGTTGTACACGCTCAGCGTGCACCGGATCAAAGTAAGATATAAACAATCAGTTCTGGGCGGATTTTGGGCCATCCTCCAACCAGTATCGCTGATGCTGATGTTCACGTTCATCTTTTCATTCGTTGCGAGGATTCCAAGTGAAGGAGTGCCATATGCGATATTCGTTTATACAGCTCTCTTGCCCTGGAACTATTTCTCCTCGAGCGTCGCGAACGCGACCGGTAGTTTGGTGAGCCACGCGCAATTCGTGACTAAGGTTTACTTCCCGCGTGAGATTCTTCCTGCCACTTACGTGATCGCTTCGCTCTTCGATTTTGTAGTCGCTTCAACTGTTCTTGCCGGGCTGATGATGTATTACCGGGTGCCGTTGACAATTCACGCTCTTTACGTGGTGCCGATTCTTCTGATACTGACGTGTTTTGCGTTAGCGATATCGCTCTTCTTGTCAGCCACACAGGTTCGCTTTCGCGATATTGGTGTGGCAGTGCCGCTGTTGTTGCAATTGTGGTTGTTTGCAACCCCCGTAATCTATCCACTTAGTTCCGTACCTTTGCGCTTAAGGTCAATCTATAGCCTCAATCCGATGGTCGGCGTGATCGAGAGCTTTCGGCAGGTCGTATTACGAGGGGCGCCACCGGATTATTGGTTGCTAACGATGCCGGCAATCCTTTCAGTCGTCTTATTGTTTTTGTCATACGTCTATTTCAAACATCTCGAGACCACAATGGCTGACATTATTTGAGACTATATGGTTAACCTCACATTCGATCACGTTTCCAAGAAATACAAGATCTACGCCGAGCCTGACGGACAAAAGTCCAAGAGCTCGGTGGTGAATAAACTGCGCAGCCTCCGGAGTCATTCTAAAGAGTTCTGGGCGTTGAAGGACGTAAGCTTTACTGTGGAACGTGGCGAGGCGCTCGGCATTATTGGCCTGAATGGCGCAGGCAAAAGCACTATTCTAAAACTCTTGTACAACATCACGACGCCGAGCAAGGGCGAGATTCGTATTTGCGGCAAACTGTCCGCACTCATTGAAGTCTCTTCCGGCTTTCACCCGGAGCTGACCGGCCGTGAAAACGTTTACCTCAATGGTTCTTTATTGGGAATGACGCGCCGGGAGATTCGAAACAAGCTGGGTAGCATTGTCGAATTTTCCGGCGTCGGTGCTTTTATCGACAGTCCCGTGAAGCGTTATTCCTCGGGAATGTACTTGCGGCTTGGTTTTGCGATAGCGGCGCACTTGGATCCCGATATTCTCCTTCTCGATGAAGTGCTGGCCGTCGGTGATGCCGCATTTCAGGCCAAGTGCATTCAGCGAATAGCCCAGTTAAGAAACGAGGGAACGACCATTGTGTTTGTGTCGCATAATCTCGGGGCTGTAGAGAGTTTGTGTGATCGCACGTTACTCATAAAAGAAGGCCAGATCTATAAGAACGGAGCGACGCGTGACGTAATCTCCGCTTACGAAGATCTGCTTTTGCGTCTTTCCCCCACGGCGCGAACTGCCTCAGCGGCATCGTCAGCGTCTCCGGCGGCGGAAATTGTTTCCATCAACCTGTTTAACGCCGAAGGCAGCCGAACGATGATGTTTGCAACGGGTGACGCCATGTCTATCC
>JBKPJS010000772.1:0-10965 GCA_046730815.1 Acidobacteriota bacterium | reverse complement strand
GGTCATTGATCTCCATCGGGATCCTCCGTGAGAAAAAGGAACATTGGACAGGATTAACAGAATTTACAGGATGTCATCTAAATCATGCAAATCCTGTAATCCTGTCTAAGGAATGCGTTCGTAGTCATACCGTCCGATGATGTTTTTGTGCATGTATTGCCCGATCGACTCCGCGTTCATCAGGGGTTCATATTTCGACGGTGGGACTCCTTTGTACCGGTACCTGTCGCCAGTGTTGAAGACAACTTCCAGTATGCGGTGCTGCCCTCGCCCACGCACTTATTAAAAACCACGAACTAAAGATCGACTGCGATGGTTGCAAAGAAATCATCGGCTTTCTAGAGTTACCCGGCTACAGCGGCGACAAACACAACCCGGTTGGCGTTGACTTCGACCGACCGTACTGACAGAAGCAATGGCACGAAAGACAGAACAGTTAACGGTCGGCGGCAGGCGCATCGCCGTTTCGAATCTCGACAAAGTTTTGTTTCCCGGAGAGAAGTTCACCAAGGCACACGTAATCGATTATTACGTCCGGATCTCGAAATACCTGCTTCCTCACTTACGAAATCATCCCGTCACATTGAAGCGCTTTCCCGAAGGTGTGTTCGGTGAGTACTTCTACGAGAAGGACGCGCCGGCATTCACGCCTGAGTGGGTGAACACTGTTCCCGTGCCTCGCCGCGAAACACATGGACCAGACATCCGGTACATCCTCATCAACGATCTGCCAACACTCGTTTGGTTGGCTAATCTCGCAAACCTTGAAATACATCCATTTCTTCATCGTGCGCCGCGATTAGACCAACCGACCGCCATCGTGTTCGATTGCGACCCTGGCGAAGGAGCAAACATCCTCGATTGCGCACAAGTCGCTCTGATGCTGCGCGACGTGCTCCACGAACTCCATCTGGAGTCATACGTCAAGGTCTCCGGTTCAAAAGGTTTGCAGGTCTATGTGCCGCTCAATTCGCCAATAACCTACGGGGAGACCCAACCCCTTGCTAAAGCACTCGCCGAACTCCTGGCCCAACAAAACCCTCAGCTCATCGTCTCCGAAATGCCAAAGAGACTGAGAACGAAGAAGGTCTTTATCGATTGGAGTCAAAACGCGGAATTCAAAACTACGGTGAGCGTTTACTCACTGCGGGCAAAAACTCATCGTCCTTACGTCTCTCTACCGGTCTCATGGAAGGAGCTCGAAACCGCATTCAAAAATCGCGACGCAGATCGTTTGTTCTTCACACCGCAACAAGCATTAGAGCGAGTGGAGCAGCTCGGCGACGTTTTCAAACCAGTCCTCAAAAAAGTGCAAAGACTTCCGGCGGACCTGCGCCGTTATTTCGAGCGGCAACGCTCGTCGAAGTCGCAGTCTGCCGAAGCGCTGAAGCCATACGTCGCAAAGCGAAATTTCCGCAAGACGGCTGAGCCCAAACCCGGTGTGCCGCCACGAAGCCGGCAAGGCAGCCGCCGTCGCTTTGTGATTCAGAAGCACGCCGCCAGTCATTTGCATTACGACTTTCGCCTCGAGATGCATGGCGTTTTGAAGTCGTGGTCGGTGCCCAAGGGACCACCTCTTAAGAAAGACGAAAGGCGCCTGGCGATGCCCACCGAGGACCACCCGATCGAGTACCTCGATTTCGAAGGCATCATCCCCAAGGGCCAGTACGGCGGGGGCACCGTGATGGTCTGGGACATCGGCACGTATGAATTGATCGAAGGCAACTATTACAAGGGCGTGCTCCGCTTCTATCTCAACGGAACGAAGTTGAAGGGCGAATGGACCATCAAACGTTTTGCTAATGGTGAGACCGGCCGAGACAAGTGGCAGTTAATTAAGACGGAGCGAAACACTCGCGCGATATCAAACGAACGCGACGACGAATCTGCGCTGACGAAACGATCCATGAAGCAGATCACGTTAGCGGCTGATGCTCGTTGGGAAAGCAATCGCGCATGAAGGTCGACTTGAAACAGTTACCGGAAGCGCGGCTGGAATTCATCAAACCGATGCTCGCTAAACCTATTGATTCACTTCCTACACAAGCTGGTTGGTTATATGAGCTGAAGCTTGACGGTTATCGCGCTCAGGTCTTGAAGAAGCGCGGATTGGTAACTCTCTTCTCCCGCCGAGGCAATAACTTCACCCATCGTTTTCAAGCTATTTCGGAAGCATTCGCGTTTCTACCGGACGACACAATACTCGACGGCGAAGTAGTCGCCCTTGATGATGAGGGTAAACCTTCGTTCTCGGCGTTGCAGAATTTTCGCGCCAGCCGAGAGTCGTTATATTTTTATGCCTTCGACCTGCTTGTCTATCAAGGTAGAGACCTGCGCAAGCTGGCGTTGTCCGATCGCCGTGTGCTGCTGGAGGAACATGCGCTGCGTGGCAGACGCGATCCGGTGCGTTTGTCGGTCATCTTCCAGACATCTGCAAAAGAGTTAGTTGCGGCAGCTAAAGAAAACGGTCTTGAAGGGGTCGTCGCAAAGCGAGCGATTAGCACCTATGAGAGCGGCGATCGCAGCGGGGCGTGGTTAAAGTACAAAACAAACAGAGGCCAGGAACTTGTGATTGCCGGCTACAAGCCGAGTCCCGCGAACTTCGAGTATCTACTCGCGGGATGTTATGAAGGTAAGGATCTGCTCTTCGTCGCAAAGGTCAAGAATGGATTTACGCCCGCTCTACGCCGAAAGGTGGCCGAACATTTCGAAGGCTTAGTGACAACGCGCTGCCCGTTTGCGAATCTTCCGGAACGACACAACGCGCGTTGGGGTGAAGCGATAACGGCAGAAGCAATGAAACTTATGAGGTGGTTGCGACCGAAACTCGTGGCCCAAATCGAATTCACCGAATGGACAGAAGGAAACCACTTGCGGCATTCGAAGTTTATCGCGCTGCGAGACGATAAGAAACCAACAGAAGTGACGAAAGAGCAACTGTAGTCTTGAAAAAACGAGTCAGCTTTTACGGTAGATCTCGCCACCCGCGGCCACGAACTCTCCCGCTTTTTCTTTCATTCCTGTATCCAGCGCGTCTTCCTCGTTTAGTCCATGTTGCGCTGCATACTCACGCACGTCCTGCGTGATCTTCATCGAGCAGAAGTGTGGGCCGCACATGGAGCAGAAGTGGGCCAACTTTGCGCCTTCCTGTGGCAATGTCTCATCGTGGTACTCGCGCGCCACTTCCGGATCGAGTGAAAGATTGAACTGATCTTCCCAACGAAACTCAAAGCGCGCCTTTGACAACGCGTTGTCGCGATACTGAGCACCCGGATGTCCCTTCGCCAAATCCGCCGCATGGGCAGCTAACTTGTAAGCGATCACACCGTCTTTTACGTCCTTCTTGTTAGGCAGACCGAGGTGCTCTTTCGGCGTCACGTAACAGAGCATCGCAGTTCCAAACCATCCAATCATCGCGGCGCCAATGGCCGACGTGATGTGATCGTAGCCGGGAGCGATGTCGGTCGTCAGTGGTCCAAGGGTGTAGAACGGCGCTTCATGACAAGTTTCGAGTTGCTTGTCCATGTTTTCTTTAATCAAGTGCATCGGCACATGACCTGGTCCCTCGATCATCACCTGGCAATCGCGTTCCCATGCAATCTTCGTCAACTCACCCAACGTTTCCAATTCTGCAAACTGCGCTTCGTCATTAGCATCCGCGATCGAGCCGGGCCGCAGACCGTCCCCCAGCGAAAACGAAACGTCGTATGCTGCCATGATCTCGCAAATCTCGCGAAAACGCGTGTAAAGAAAACTCTCTTCGTGATGGGCCAAACACCACTTCGCCATGATCGAGCCACCACGACTCACAATTCCCGTCGTCCGTCGCGCGGTTAGAGGAATGTAAGCGAGTCGCACGCCTGCGTGAATCGTGAAGTAATCGACGCCCTGCTCGGCCTGCTCAATCAAAGTGTCGCGAAAAATCTCCCATGTGAGTTCCTCGGCTTTGCCGCCAACTTTTTCCAGTGCCTGGTAAATCGGAACGGTACCGATGGGCACTGGCGAGTTGCGAATGATCCATTCGCGAGTCGCGTGTATGTTTTTGCCGGTGGAGAGATCCATCACTGTGTCTGAACCACAACGAATGGACCAACGCATCTTGTCGACTTCCTCTTCGATGGACGAAGCCACTGCGGAGTTTCCAATGTTGGCATTAATCTTCACGAGGAAGTTGCGGCCGATGATCATAGGCTCAGATTCAGGATGATTGATGTTTGCTGGAATAATTGCTCGTCCTCGCGCTACTTCCGACCGCACGAATTCGGGAGTGACGTACCGTGGGATCGCTGCACCAAACGATTCGCCTTTGTGTTGATGCAGCAGTGAGTCGCGCGGAGCGTCGCCGGTGCTCCAGGCTGCTTCGCGTCCAAGGTTTTCGCGGATCGCAATGAACTCCATTTCCGGAGTGATAATTCCGCGACGCGCGTAATGGAGTTGTGTGACGCATGCGCCCGGTTTGGCTCGCAGCACCGCCCGGCGCATAACGGGAAAGTCTTCGAGCTTGCCGACGTCTTTCACACGCGCGCGCTTCACTGCGTCAAACGTAAGGTAACCATCGTCGATCGGCTTCGCCTCACGACCTTCATACTCTTCAACGTCGCCGCGACCAACAATCCACTCGCGCCGCAATTGCGGCACTCCTTCGCGAACATCGCAATGAAGATCATCATCGCCCCACGGCCCACTCGTGTCGTAAACACGCACTGGCGGGTTCGAAGTCAACGTGCCGTCGAAGTTGCGTGAAGGATTCTGGTCGATTTCGCGAAACGGCACGCTCACGCCCGGCTGTTTGCCCTTGACGTAAACGCGCCTAGAGTTTGGCAGTGAACTGCGTGTTTCGCTCTGCGTTGCTTGCATTCCTGCGCTCATAGTGAACATTCTCCGATTCGTATGGATGTAGTCTATAATCTCCGCGCTGGTAATCCAACCCACCGATCTCCCGGAGACACAACATGCTGATACGACGCGTTGTCGCCCTGTCATTGATCTTCTCGATGCTCTCCCTTCCTGTCGCTGCGCAAAACGGTGGCGGCGATTTGTTGAGCCGTATTCGCAAAGAAGCGATGGAACGTTCGCAAATCATGAAGACCATGCACATGTTTACGGACGTCTATGGCCCACGGCTGACCGGCTCGCCTAATCACAAAGCGGCCGCGGAATGGGCTGTCAAACAGATGACCGCGTGGGGCCTCGACGATGCGCACCTCGAGCCGTGGGATTTCAAACATCCCGGTTGGTTGAACGAGCGGCTGACGGCGCATCTCATCTCGCCCGTCAAAGATCCACTCGTTTGTGAGGTGCTCGCATGGACTCCGAGCACAAAAGGAACCGTTCAGGCGAAGGCGTATCAGCTCGTGCTTCCAGAGCGACCCTCGCAAGAGCAGCTCACGATTTTTTTGAATAACAATAAAGCCAAAGTGCGTGGCCGAATTGTGCTCGTCGGCAAGCCGGCCTCTATCCCCGTCAATCTGAACCCTCCGGCGAAGAGAACCAGCGACGAACAAGTCGAGCAACGTTATGGACCAAACGCGCGGCCATTCGTTTTTCCGACGCCTTCGCCTACGCCGACGCCCGCGGCCAACGCACCGCGCCCGCTTACCAATCGTCAAGTTAACGAACAGCTCGATGCCTTTCTCAAAGAGAATGGCGCTACCGTTAGAGTGAATGATGCGGGTCGCGAGTTTCGGCAGATCCGGGCTTTTAACAACGCCACGTTTGACGTTAACAAAGTGATACCGACCGTGGTGATGAGTAATGAAGATTTTGGTCGCATCACTCGCATCCTCAACGACGGCACGGAAGTCGTGCTGGAGTTCAATATCGTCAATCACGTCTATCCGGAAGGCACGACGTCGTACAACACTGTTGGAGAAATTCGTGGCAGTGACAAAGCAGACGAAGTGATCATGCTCGGTGGCCACCTTGATTCGTGGCATGCAGCAACAGGCGCAACTGACAACGCCATCGGCTGCGCGATCATGATGGAAGCCGCGCGCATTCTGAAAACACTCGGCGTTAAGCCACGCCGCACAATTCGCGTCGCGCTGTGGAGTGGCGAAGAACAAGGCCTGCTTGGTTCGATCGCCTACGTGAAAGAGCACTTCGGCTCCTTCGAAAATCCCAAACCGGGCTACGAAAAGTTTGGCGGTTACTTCAATATCGACTCCGGCACTGGCCGCGTGCGTGGTGCGGGGGTCTTTGGACCACCTGAAGCCGCAAAGATCTTGCGCGAGATTCTCGAGCCGTTCAAAGCCGATGGCGTAGTTGGTGCTACGACTACGCGCAGCCGAAGGCTGGGCGGTTCCGACAACACGTCGTTTAGTCAGGCGGGCTTGCCGGGTATCGGCATGGGCCAGGATCCAATCGAATATGGCACACACACCTGGCACACGAATCTCGACACTTACGAAAGGATTCTCGAAGACGACGTGAAGAAGGACGCGATGGTCATCGCGTGGTCTGTTTATCAGTTGGCAATGCGCGATGATGTGTTGCCGCGGTTCGCGAACAGCGATATGCCACCCAGGCCTGCTGAGGAAACAACGTCGCAACCTGCGACGCCCGCGCCGCGTACAGACGCTCAGGCCCCGGCTAAAACAACGAAGCCGAAGACTTCACGACGCAGAGGAAGATAGTTAATTTGGCAATAACTCGCCGTCAATTTTTAAGGCGAAGCGCGATTGCAGTTGCGGGCGCCAGTCTAACTCAGCCGAGTGCTCTCGGCACGATAATTCTGAAAGGCCCGGCCAGGAAGGTGCTCATTCTGGGCGCCGGAATGGCCGGGCTGGTTGCTGCGTACGAACTCTCTAAACTCGGCTACGATGTGACTGTTCTTGAAGCTCGCACACGTCCGGGTGGCCGCGTTCACACGCTGCGAGAACCTTTCTCAGATGGACTGTACGCAGAAGCTGGCGCGGCGCGCATCCCTGACAATCACGATCTCACGCTCAAGTATGTGAAAGAGTTTGAGCTTCCACTCGAGCCGTTTTATCCAAATCGTCTGAATGCGGTGAGATTTGATCGAGGTCGTCGAGAGGAAGTTCCGATCGACGGTTTCACCGATGCAATGACTCAGAACTATGGTGGGGAACTGGGCGGCAATCCTGGACATTGGCAAAAGATCAAAGGTGGTTCAGACCTGCTTCCGAAAGCCTTTGCGGAAAAACTCGGCGGTAAGATCCACTACGGTTCGCCTGTCGTAAGAATCGAGCAGGACGAGAATCAGGCGCGCGTAGTTTTCCTGGAGGGCGGCCGCCGGCAAACCCTCACAGCCGATAGC
Source organism: Acidobacteriota bacterium (assembly GCA_046730815.1). Taxonomy (GTDB): domain Bacteria; phylum Acidobacteriota; class Blastocatellia; order Pyrinomonadales; family Pyrinomonadaceae; genus PSRF01. The sequence continues at coordinate 3,686 of JBKPJS010000772.1, read as the reverse complement.
GTTCTCTGCACGATTCCGTTTTCAGTGTTACGCGATGTCGAATTGCCCGGGTTGTCAACGCGGAAGCTAGAGATAATAAAACGCACTAGCTACGCTGCGGTCTCGCGCGTCTATCTGCAAACTAAAAATCGTTTCTGGGAAGAAAAGGGATTGAATGGTTTTGCGTTCACAAGTGGGGCGATCGAAATTTGGCATCCGACTTGGAGTCAGCCTGGCCCACGTGGAATCCTGATGACTTATGCACGACCGGGCGAAGCGGAAAGAATCACCAGTCTGAAAGAGAATGAACGCATCGCTACTACGCTGAAGCAGCTCGAGTCGATGTTTGATGGTCTTCGGGAAAACTTCGAACGCGGGGCGACAAAGTGCTGGATGGACGACGAATGGTCGCGCGGCGCGTGGGCGTTTGTAGGTTTAGGCGAGTTCTTCACCGCATCGTCGCGAGAAGGCAGAATCCACTTCGCCGGCGAACATCTCTCACCATGGTTTTCGTGGATGCAAGGTGCGTTGTCGTCAGGGCTGGGGGCGGTGAAGGAGATCGATCAGTCAGCGAAAGTATAAGGGCTATCGATCGGGAAAGAGATCCTCAACTGCCATGGTCCATTCTGGAACGGCAGGTTCAGCTTCTGCGATTTCGGCTCGACGATAAATTGTGGGATTTTCCAGATCGTTTGAGCGATACACCTGAACAACATCGTCACTTAACAAATCAACATCCCAAACCACCAGGGTACCAGCGGCAAAGTAATCAGCCCGTTTCTGAGCCATCTCACCTTCCGCTTTTGGCCCATAATCACCTTCGCTGCGAACTTCCACGGCAAACACCGGCGCGCCTGCAAAGAATTTCATACCGGCATCTGCGCCCACGTAGAAAGCTGCGTCTGGACTGAATGATTTACGGTGCGGAAGATTCACCACAAAAGCACAGTTATCGGTGACAGCACGGCCATACTTTCGGTGCTTGCTGTACTCCCGCAGTGAGGAAAATATCTCGCCGGCCGCGTAGCTCGGGAGACAGCCTGTTGGAGACATGAGGATGATTTCTCCGTTGACGAGCTCAGCCTTGCCTTCGACCTTATACAGATCTTGAATTGTGGCTTCGACTTTGGTGCTCATAGGTGTTGTATGTGAGTGTTGAAGCATTACTGGCCCGATTGTACGTGCTGCGATCTATTGGTTCAAGTACCTTTACACGAAAAGTACCAGATGAAAAGATCTCTCGCGCAAAGGCGCAAAGCGCTACCGCGCTTCTAAGAGGTTTCTTTGCGCCTTTGCGCCTTTGCGCGAGAAATATTTTTCTTTCCGAGGCCTCAGAGTACTTCGTGCAGAACCTAACCGCCGATAAAGCTCATGGTGCGTGAGGGGGCGACGAAACCTGGATCGTTGATGAAGTGGCGTGGTTCCTTTTTCAGTATCACTGATTCAATGTATTCGACGATCTCTTGACGCGAGGCGCCGCTACGGACCACGTCGCGCAACGAGTGTTCGACTGTTGAAAACAGACATGTGCGAATCTGCCCGTCAGCAGTCAACCGTATGCGGGAACAAGCTCCGCAGAATGGCTCAGTGACAGGAGCAATGATTCCGATTTCCCCCGGTGCTCCGTCCGCGAAGCGATACCGCGAAGACGTTTCAGAACCTCGCTCGACATCCACGCGAACCAGCGGGAAGCGTTCGCTGATGCGGTCGCGAATCTCCTTTCCGGACACTACGTCTTTGCGTGACCATTCATGCCCCGAATCGAGTGGCATGAATTCAATAAACCGCATCTTCACATTGTACTCACGGGCAAACGCCGCGAAATCCGCAACCTCATCTTCGTTGTGACCACGCACGATGACGGCATTGATCTTTATCGGTTCGAGTTGTGCCTGTTTGGCTGCGGCGATTCCGGCAAGCACTTTGTTCAGGACGTCAACGCCAGTCATGCGTTTGAAAACATCGCGTTTCAAACTGTCGAGACTAATCGTGATGCGATCGAGTCCGGCGTCTTTCAGACTCTGCGCGCGCTCTGGAAGATAGTAACCGTTGGTTGTGAGGGCCAGATCGTGAAGGCCGGAGGCCTTCAGCCTGGTGAGCTTTCTGATGATCGTTTCGATGTCCCGGCGCAACATTGGTTCGCCGCCAGTCAGGCGAATCTTCTCGATGCCGAGTGCGACGAATATCTCGCAAACGTACTCAATCTCTTCGTATGAGAGCATCTGTTCTTTTGGCGCGATAGGCGGTTCGCCGTGCGGCAGACAGTAGAAACAGCGGAAGTTGCAGCGATCCGTCAGCGAAACGCGCAGATCGCGAATCGGCCGGCCGTATGAGTCGCGCAGGATAGCAGGTTGCATCGAGTGCCATCATACCGCCTCACGATTTGCCCGCAAAGTTTAGCCACGGATTTTCAGAGATGGTGGCGGATCTGTATTCCTCTGTGAAGATCCGCGGTTGTTTTGCAGAAAGAGGATTCGCAGGACTGACATGATTATCCTGTACATCGTGTTAATCCTGTCAATGCCCGGGCATTGCGCTGTAAACCCGAAAGCTTCGCGCGCTTCATCGCGCTGCCACGAAAACGTGCCGCATAAGTTTCGGGCGTGAGCTCAAGTATTTCAGCGAGTTCTGCATTCACGTTTCCCATTCGCGGCGCGAATCGTTCTTCAGCAGTCGTCTCCTCAAACCGATTCCACGGGCAAACATCCTGGCAGATGTCGCAGCCGTACAACCAGCCTGATAAATCCATTTCAGCGGGTAACTCAGGCGCGCGCAGCTCGATCGTCGCGTACGAGATGCACTTATTTGAATCGACTACATAAGGCTCGGCAATCGCCGCAGTCGGGCAGGCATCGATGCAGAGCGTACACGTGCCGCAGTGGTCTTCAACGCGCTCAGTGTCGTAATCGAGTTCGAGGTTCAGAAGCAGCTCGCCGATAAAAACCCACGAGCCATGCTCCGGAGTTATCACGTTCGAGTGTTTGCCGAGCCAGCCCAGTCCGGCGCGCACTGCCCAGGCTTTATCCATCGTTGCTTGGATATCAACGCAAATCTTTCCTTCCGCCTGTAGTTCCTGCTCACGGATCCACGACAGCAGCGACGTAAGCTTAGTCTTCACTACGTCGTGATAATCGTCTCCCCACGCATAGCGGGAGACTTTTCCGGTTGTCGAGCTTTGCTGATGCTGGTGAGGTGTAAAGTAGTTGAGTGCAACCACTACAACTGAGCGCGCTTGGGGAAAGATATCAGACGGATTGATGCGCTTCTCGACGTCGCGCGACATCCAGCTCATCTCGCCGTGATAGCCGCGCGCCAGCCATTCTTTCAATCGGCGCCCCTCGTCTTCAAGCGAGGAGGCGCCGATAATTCCGACCTTATTGAATCCTTCGAAAAAGGTCCGTTCCTTGATGTTACTTGCCGAGATCACTGCGGCGGTAGCTTCTGGATCGTCACTGTAATAATCGGACTATCCCCCGCGGTGCGGCTGTATGAAACCCAGTAACCTGCCTTAGGATAACGCACGAGTTTGTACTTCGATCCATCGGGCTTCGAATCGATGTCAGCACCAAACACTTGTTGCGGAGTGATCACTTCGCGCGCGCCGCTCATGAAGTCAACCGAGATGGCAGTCACCTTGTTGGTAGCCTTATCGTAAAGGACCTGGCAGGTTTCTTTTTCACCAAACATATAGAAATCCTGCTCGTCTC
>JBKPJS010000771.1:0-2294 GCA_046730815.1 Acidobacteriota bacterium | reverse complement strand
CAATGAACCTCAGTCGCGGTGGCATGTGGGTCGGCTCGTTCAAGCTGATGCCGGTAAGTGTGACCGTTGCGTGGGTGCTGGCGGTGGTGACAACGATTGGGCTGTTTTTGTCCGTGCTCGGTCACGAACTATCGCACGCGTTGATGGGACGTGCGGAAGGTATTGAGATCGAGGAAATAGTGCTGCACCCGTTTGGCGGTCTGGCCCGGCTTCGTAACGAACCGGAAAGCGCGAGTGCCGAGTTTAGAATCGCTATTGCTGGTCCAGCGGCGAGCTTTCTGTTTGCCGCGATCAGTTTTGTGCTGATGCTGCCGGCGATGATGGCTGGTTACCCGATCGCGGGCGGAGTTCTGTTGCTACTCTGCGCCGGCAATCTGTTGCTCGCGATCTTCAATCTCTTTCCCGGGTATCCATTGGATGGCGGCCGCGTCCTGCGCGCGATCCTGTGGCGGCGCACAGGCGATATTAAAGAAGCAACGCGTCTCGCTGGAATCTGCGGGATGCTGATCGCCGCGATTCTGATCATCTTTGGTGTTTACATGGCCATCGCACCGACGTTCCGTTCTTACTTTATGGGGTTCTGGTCAGTGCTCGTCGGTGTTTTCCTGTTCGACGCGGCGTACAGTGTGGTGAAGCACGTTCGCGGTCGGATCCGTAACATCGTTAGCGAGGCAATGTCGGCTCCCTTCTCGATTGAGCCTGACGTGCTGATCAGTCACTTGATCGATTCCGTCCTGCCGATACACCGGCAAGTCGCTTTTCCGGTTGCCGAGAACCGGCGTCTGCACGGCATGTTGTCGCTCGAAGATCTCAAGTCGCTACCACGTGAACGTTGGCACCTCACACGTGCGCGTGAGGTGATGCGGCCAATTGCGCCGCGATTCTTCGTCGAACCAAACGCCACCCTCGACTACGCGCAGGAATTGATGAAGCGCAATGGGATTGGCTCTGTGGCCGTAGTCGGAAAAACCGGCGAGCTCGTCGGTTTTCTTCAGACCGGGAAGTTCAAACGCGGCAAGCGGTAAAAACCAGCCGCAGATTACGCAGATTACGCAGATAAAGAAAACCCATCTGCGTAATCTGCGTAATCTGCGGCTGGATTTGTTTTCTTCCTCACAATTGCCAGCGCCGCTTTTTTCCGCGATAATCCGAATATGCTGGCCGTAATCGGCGCGCTCTTTGCCAACGGATTGATCGCGATACTGAAGCTCATGGCTGCCTTCATTACCGGCTCTTCCGGCATGATGGCTGAGGCTCTCCATTCGGTTGCTGATACGACAAACCAGATCTTTCTTTTGTTGGGTCTGCGCTTTTACAAACGACCAGCATCGGACAAACATCCTTTCGGTTACGGGAAGGAACGGTTTTTCTGGTCTTTCATTGCAGCTATTTTCATTTTTGGCGTTGGTGCGACCTACGCGATCTACGAAGGCATCGATAAACTCGCGCATCCGCATCCGCCAACGAACCTGGTTTGGGCCTACGCAGTGCTCGCCATCTCCTTTGTGCTGGAGGCTGGTTCGATTGCACTCGCCATCTACCAGGAAGTTAAAGAGGCCCATCACGAAGGACTGAGCTTTGCAGACTATCTGCGCGAGTCGAAAGATCCGACGGCTAAGACAGTGCTCTTTGAAGATTCAGCCGCGCTAATCGGAATCGTAATCGCTACGACAGGACTCGTGCTCACCGACTATCAAGTTGGAGGGAGTGTTGGTGCTTACTGGGATGGTGTTGCTTCGATAATGATCGGACTGGTGCTCGCAGTAGTGGCTTTCGCGCTGGCGCGGACGTCACGCGGCTTGCTACTTGGTGAAGCAGCCAATCCGAAAGTCTTGAATACCATCAAACAGGCAATCGAGAGTCATCCTAACGTTAAAAACGTTGTCGAGTTGTTGACAATGCACCTCGCCCCGAAACAGATTTTGATCAACGCTCATGTGCAGTTGCGACCGAATCTTGTTACAGGCGACATCGAGAAAACAATCGGAGAGGTCGAAGATCGAATCAAGAGCGCTGAGCCTAAGGTGGAAATGATGTTTATCGAGGTCGCCCGAGGTGACCAGCCGGTCAAAGAGCACATGGGGTGACTTTGCACGAAGTCAGTTTTACAGGATTTACATGATTATTCAGAATTAACATGTAAATCATGTCCAGTCCTGTAAGTCCTGTTACTGGTTTTCAAATGTCTTCTGGAGAAAAGAAGTTGCTGTCGCTACGCCGAGAACTGCGGGCTTACAGTTTTGAACAGTCGAGATGTTACTTCTACTTCCATACACCGAGTATCTGAGACGAAT
>JBKPJS010000770.1:0-4556 GCA_046730815.1 Acidobacteriota bacterium | reverse complement strand
CGCTGATTATGTTGTTTCCAGGGAATTGACTAATGAACTCGAAAGCCTAAAACCGAGTTCGCAAACCGGTGGCTATCGTGCAAGTTTTGTCTACTGCATCAAGGGGAGAGAGCTTCGCAGTGGAATTTATCCGCCAGTGACAGTTCTTTACCGTCGTGAAGCGGCCGTTTACATTCAAGACGGACACACGCAGAGAGTCGGACTCGAAGGCTCAATCGAGAATCTGTCGTCACCCATGCTTCACGACGACCGTAAATCACTCAAGCATTGGTTTGCCTCGCAAGCACGATACACAGAACTCGAAGCACAGAAACTGCGCGCTGCAAACCCGTCGGATCTGAATTTAGCGGATCGCATGCGACGCTGGCGAGTTGTCGCTCCGCCCGCAATGTTGGTGTATTGCCTGATCGTTCGTGGCGGTATCCTTGATGGGTGGCGCGGGTTCTATTATGCCTTTCAAAGGGCAATGGCAGAACTGATGTTGAGCCACAGATTACACGGATAAGTACCGCTTAGATCATGTACGTTCTGGGGATTAATGCTTATCACGGAGATGCGGCGGCAGCCATCATCAAGGATGGCCATTTGATCGCAGCGGTCGAGGAAGAGCGCTTCAATCGTCATAAACATTCGGCGGGTTTTCCGGCGCAGGCGATCAAATACTGTCTGGATGCAGCTGGTGTCACGCTCGCAGACCTGGACCACGTCGGCATCTCCAGAGATCCTTCGGCGCACTTGCACAAGAAGATCCTGTTTGCCGCGACACGCGTGACAAGCCTGGCGAGACATCAGATAAAGGACCGGCTTGGCAACGCCGCGAAAGTGCGAGATTTGAAGGACGAACTAGCGCGCGTGTTCAGCATCTCTAAAAAAAGTTTGCGCGCGCGGTTTCACAACATCGAGCATCATCGCGCACACCTCGCCAGTTGCTTCTTTGTCTCACCATTTGAACGCGCGGCATTGCTGTCGATCGACGGCTTCGGCGACTTCATCTCGACGATGTGGGCACTGGGTGAAGGGAACTCAATCGAAGTGCTGGGCCAGGTTGAGTATCCGCACTCGACAGGAATCGTCTACACTGCGACAACACAGTTTCTCGGCTTTCCGCATTACGGCGACGAAGGGAAAGTGATGGGTCTGGCGCCTTACGGACAGGCGCGATTTATCGACGAGTTTCGCGACATCATTCGCACCGAAGAGAACGGACGATTTCGTTTGAATCTTGACTACTTCCGACACCATGCTGAAGGAGTCGAGATGACCTGGGACCAGGGCTCACCGGTAATTGGCCGCGTCTTCTCGGATGAATTCGCGCATCTGTTTGGACCACCGCGGATGCCCGGCGCCGCTTTGAGTGATCGCGAGCGCGACATCGCCGCGAGTCTACAACTTCGTCTCGAAGAAGTTGGCTTCAACGTTTTGAATCACCTGCACGAGCAGACCGCACTGACGGATCTCGGTCTCGCCGGAGGCGTCGCTTACAATTCGGTGTTGAATGGAAAGATTATGCTGAATACACCGTTCAAGCGCGTCTTCGTGCAGCCTGCGGCCGGCGACAGCGGGACTGCGCTCGGCGTTTGCTATCAGATCTACAATGGCATTCTTAAAGGCGAACACCGAAACGTGATGATTGGCGCCTATACTGGTCCAGAGTTTTCAAACGATCAGATTCGGGCGGTGTTGGAAGAAAGTGAGTTAGCTTTCGAGTGTTACACGGACGAAGAGTTGACGAAGTGTGCGGCAAAGGACATCGCAGCGGGGTTGGTTGTTGGCTGGTTTCAGGGCAGGATGGAGTTTGGGCCACGCGCTCTCGGAAACCGGTCGATTGTCGTCGATCCTCGTCGCGCTGAGATGAAAGATATTCTCAACGATCGGATCAAGAAACGTGAGCCGTTTCGCCCGTTCGCGCCGTCGATACTTGAGGAGTGCGTCGGCGACTACTTCGAGCAGACGCATCCGGCGCCGACAATGTTGATGGTCTATCAGATCAAAGAGGAACGGCGCAACGAGATTCCCGCGGTGACTCACGTCGACGGCTCAGGGCGTTTGCAGACAGTCTCACGCGAGGTCAATGAGCGTTATTACCAGTTGATTTCCGACTTTGCTGAGCTGACGGGCGTGCCGTTGATTCTCAATACGTCGTTCAATGAGAATGAGCCGATCGTTTGCACGCCGCAGGAAGCGATTGAGTGTTTTAGGAAGACGAAGATGGATGCGCTGTATCTCGGGAATTTTGCGGTAAAACGCCATCCACAGCTTACGCAGATTACATAAAATAATCTGTGTAATCTGTGGATGGATAGGAGACTATACGGAATGAGAATCCTGGTTACCGGCGGCGCCGGGTTCATCGGCTCGCATCTTTGTGAGCGGCTGATTAGCGAAGGTCACGAAGTGCTGTGCCTAGACAATTTCTTCACCGGCAGGCGCGAGAACATCCTTCACCTGCTCGACAATCCGCGCTTCGAGTTGCTGCGCCATGACGTGACCGAGCCCATCCTCTTGGAAGTCGATCAGATCTACAACCTCGCTTGCCCCGCGTCGCCGGTCCATTACCAGTACAATCCGGTTAAGACTGTCAAAACCAACGTGATGGGCACAATCAACATGCTTGGGCTTGCCAAGCGTGTGCGCGCGCGAATCCTGCAAGCGTCAACTTCCGAAGTTTACGGCGATCCGGAGAAGCATCCGCAAACCGAAGATTACTGGGGCAACGTCAATCCGATCGGAATCCGCTCCTGCTACGACGAAGGTAAGCGCCTTGCGGAAACCTTGATGACTGACTATCACCGGCAAAACAAGGTCGATATTCGAATCGCGCGGATCTTCAACACGTATGGACCACGCATGCTGGAAAACGACGGTCGCGTAGTTTCAAACTTCATCGTGCAAGCACTGCGAGGCGAGCCGCTGACGCTTTACGGCGAAGGTGAGCAAACGCGTTCCTTCTGCTACGTCGACGATCTGATCGAAGGTCTCATTCGTTTGATGAACGTCGACGGTTTGCACGACCCCGTGAATCTCGGAAATCCGGGTGAGTTCACTATAAAGCAGTTGGCCGAAGAGGTCATAAAGACTTGCGGCTCAAAGTCGGGGTTCACTTATATGCCTTTGCCCGCCGACGACCCGCGCCAGCGACAGCCCAACATCACTAAGGCGCAAACAGTGCTCGGCTGGAACCCGACTATACCTTTGCGGGAAGGTTTGAAACGTACTGTTGAGGATTTCAGGAGCAGAGTGAAAGCCTAATTGAGGATTCTTCTCCTCAACCAATGCTTCTACCCTGATGTGGTTTCTACAGCACAACACCTCACGGATCTCGCCACTGCACTCGCCTCACGCGGACACGACGTCACAGTCATCGCAAGCGATCGCGGTTACGACGATCCGTCAACTCGCTTCGCACGCCGCGAACAGTGGAATGGCATCGAGATCATTCGCATCCCGTCTTTATCGTTTGGAAAAAAGAGCAGATGGCGGCGCGCTTTCAACTTCGGAAGTTTTCTCGTGCTGTGCTCGCTTCGCTTACTTGCGCTCCGACGTTTCGACGTAGTCGTCGCCCTCACATCGCCTCCGCTAATCTCATTTCTCGCTGCACTGTTCGTGAAACTTAAATGCGGAAGTTTCTGTTTCTGGGTGATGGACCTCAACCCCGACGAGGCGATTGCAGCGGGCTGGCTTGATTCGGACTCAACTACAACTCGTCTGTTGCAACGCATGTTGAACTATAGCTTTCATCAGGCAGCGCGCACGATCGTGCTCGATCGGTTTATGAAAGAGCGTGTTGTTGCCAAAGGCGTGGATGCTGCGCGGATCACAATCGTGCCGCCGTGGTCGCACGACGACACAGTCAGCTATTCAGAGACGGGAAGGGAAACGTTTCGCCGGCAGCATGGTCTTGTGGACAAGTTTGTCGTGATGTACTCCGGAAACCATAGTCCGTGCCATCCGCTTGACACGCTGCTCGAGGCAGCGCTGGCGCTCAGGACGCATTTGGAAGTTGTGTTTTGTTTCGTGGGTGGTGGCAGTGAACACCTCAAGGTACGTCAGTTTGTCTCGGAGCATGAGCTCAAAAATGTGAAGTGTTTGCCTTATCAACCACTGTGCGATCTCTCAAGTTCGTTGTCAGCGGCGGACTTGCATGTGGTGGTCATGGGAGATGCGTTCGTGGGCATTGTTCACCCGTGCAAGGTCTACAACATCATGTCGATTGGCGCACCCACTCTGTACATTGGACCAGAGCCGAGCCATGTCACTGATCTCGCGTCGCAAGGCAGATTTTTTTTGACGAGACATCATGATGTTGAAGCGGTCACAAACGCAATTCTAAAAGCTACTCAACTCAGTGAACGACTCAGTGAACAACAGCCTGTCACCTCATTTTCGAAGCAGACGTTACTGCCGCAGTTCATCGGTTTGATTGAACAGGATGTTCAGGATTTTTCAGGTTTGTCTAGATTGAATCCTGCTAATCTTGTAGGTGGTTCTCTTTGAAATCCGACTTCGCGCTCTTCTCCATCGCGACCGTGGACTCGCTGATTACCACACCTCTCATC
>JBKPJS010000769.1:0-1940 GCA_046730815.1 Acidobacteriota bacterium | reverse complement strand
CCCGGATATTGCCAGCGATCCATTGGAGAATATTCCAGATAATCCAACCGGCGGCATCCCATACGTGTTTAATCCCCTTGCGTTTCGGACTACGCTGACAGGGCAGATTGGAAACTCTCCCAGAGCGCCGTTCCGGTTCCCGAGCCAGTTCTTTACCGATCTCAATCTGACGAAGAACTTTCATATCACTGAGCGATACCGGCTACAGTTCCGCGCAGAGTTCTTCAACATTTTCAACAAGACGATTGCCACCGACGTCTTCCAAACCATTCCGGATCGGTTGCCAACGGATCCGGCATTCAACAACATCTCGAGTCTTGCTGCGATCAGTCAGTTCGGGCAGGTTTTTGCGGTCCGAGATCCGAGACAGATTCAGTTTGGATTGAAGTTCAATTTCTAACAGAGATTAGCCGCAGATGAACGCGGATGACGCAGATCAGAATTCTGATCTGTGTTATCCGCGTTTTTCTGCGACTAAAGTTCCTGGTTCGGCTTGCTGACGGCTTTTTCTAATCGCTTGCGTTCTTCGGAACTTAGTCGTTGCGCAGTGGCAAAAGCTTTTTGTGCTTCGTCACGCCTGCCCGCCTTCGTATAAGCACGGCCCAACAGCGCGAAAGCGTTGGGCCAGGTCGGATCCAAAGCTACAGCGCGTTCCAACAAGACAATGGCCTCGTTGATCGAACCCTGTTTGAGTCGCGCTTGCGCCAGTGTCTCGATAGCGGGTCTGAAAGTCTGGTTCGCCTCGACCACTTTGCTAAGTTCGCTAACAGCTTCATCGAGCTTGTCGCGTTGAAAATAGATCTTGCCGGCTTCATATCGCGCCAGCACCATACCGGGATTTAGCTGTAGCTCCTTTTGAAACTCTGCCAGAGCTTCGTCGAGATTACCGCGTTTTAGAAATGCGTGACCTAACGCATAGTGGGCTTCGGGTAAAGAGGGATCAAGCTGCGTCGCGCGTTTGAATTCCTCAGTTGCTCTATCAGTTTCGCCTGCGTTATCCAAGGCTTCGCCGAGAAGCAAATGTGTCTTGGCGGCTTTCGGCTCGAGTTGCAAAGCTTTTTCGAAAGACGATACGGCATCATGGTACTGTCTCAGTCGTAAATAAATGTGTCCCAGCGCGATCCACGTGCCGGCGTCGGGAGGGGTGGTTTTAATCAGTTGCTCAAGCTCGGTGGCGGCGTCTTTGAACTGCTCCAAAGCGGTCAGCGACAGAATTAACAACTGCTTTGCTTGCATGTGTTCCGGATTCAACTTCAACGCGGTGCGCAGCGACTCTTTAGCCAAATCGTATTGGCTGGCGCGAAAGTACGTGATGCCGAGATTAAGGTGAGCGGCAAAGAGTTGAGGGTTTTTAGCGACCGCCTCTTTAAAGGCCTTGATAGCGTTGTCTGTTTGATTCAGCCGGTTATATGTAACACCCAAATTAACCAGGGCTTCGACACACTCAGGCGCGATCTGCGCAGCGGCCCAGTATCGATTCGACGCTGTTTGCCAATCGTTCTGCGCCGCGGCGGTCTCTGCGAGCTTGAGTTGTTCCTGGGCTGGTGTGCACTCAGCACTGATACCTTGAGCACTTACACAAATGTGCGTGCAAAATAATATCGAGCAAGTTAAGACCAGAAGCGATGCTGTTCTCATGACAAACCAAGCGAATTCTAGCGTAAACTAGCACCGAACATGAATCACTCTCAACAAAAGCTGTTCCTTAGTAACGCGACTGTTGTTTTGCCCGATAGGGCCATCGAGCACGGAACGATTCTTATTGAAAACGGCTACATCTCGGCTATTGATGAGAGTGGTCGGACTGGCACCGAAACGATTGATCTTGGCGGGATGACAATTCTTCCTGGTTTTATTGACGTTCACATTCATGGAGCAGTTGGTGTGGACGTTATGGAGGCGACGGTGGACGGGCTTCAAAAAGTTTCTGACTATTTAGT
>JBKPJS010000768.1:0-3192 GCA_046730815.1 Acidobacteriota bacterium | reverse complement strand
CAGGAGCAGGACTTCGATCGCTACACGCTGCCGGATTGCTTTCTGCGCCGCGACGAGTAAACGACCCAGGAGAGGCAATGCTTGTTTGGCTTTCCCCGTCCGGATCAGCCAGCGCGCAAAGACCAGGTGGTTAAATTCCTTTGCATAATCCGGCTCGTCTGCGGCACTGAGTCCCGATGTTTCCGCCCAGAGGTTTACGCCTGACATTTCACCACCGCGGTGAAACACCATAAATGCCTTCAAAGCTTCTAACTCCTTCTCAACTGCTTCGTTCCCGTACAGTCTAACGCGTTGCAACGCCTGATTGATGAGAACATCCGCGTGGGCGCGATCGTCCACCAGTTCCAACATCAAAGCGAGACCTTTGAGGGTCTCTACGACGAAGCTTGGATAACTTTCGCGTCCAGTTTGGCGAATGAGAATCAAAGCATCGTTGAGATAAGTTTTTGCGGTTTCGAGCTCGTTCCATTCGCGATGGAGGTCGCACAACAACGTGTAAGAGTAAAGCAGCGTTTGCGGCTTGGCCGGTATGCGTTCGCGAGCAAACTGTTGCGCTTTGTGCAGGTATTCCGCCCCCTCGCGCAAGCGCGCCTGCATTATCCGGGTCATACCCTGGGCAATCGTTCCCCACACCTGGAAAATGAGATGTTCGGCCTGCCGGTAAACAGGTAGAGCGGCCAGCAAACGCTTCTCAATCTCTTGTGTATCGCCACGGACAGCAGCAGCGCGTACTCGCGTCTGAGCTACAACTGCGCGTTGCGTAAGATCGTCCGGTAGTAAAAACTCGGTGGCCTTGCGACTGCACTCCTCAGCTCGCTCCGGCTGGTTGCGTGCGGCCGCGATCAGTGATCGCGTAGACCAGACCAGACTCATCAGGCGTTCTCGCACGCTTTCAGGTTCGGCCACCTCGAGCACCTGCAAGTACTTCTCAATTCTGTCGAACTCTTCCTTGTAGAGCAGCGTCGGAATGTAGAACTGGAATAAACGCGGCCGACTCGTAAACGCAGACTCGGGAATGGCTTCGAGCCAAAGCTTCATTCGTTCAAAGCCGCCAAAACTGATCGTTTGGAACGCGATTGGTTCGATAAGACTCAGCGCACGGTCCCAATCCTGCGCAGCCAAAGCGTAGTTGATTGCTTCTTCCGTGAGATTATTTTGCTCACACCACTGACTCGCCTTGAGTTGCAACTCACGGATTGCTCCCGGCTGTTTTTGTTTGAGTTTTAACCGAAGCAGATCGGCAAAAAGATGGTGATAGCGAAACCACTCGCCACGATTATCCAACCGGATCAAAAACAGATTTGCGCGCTCGAGTTGCTCGAGCATTTCGTGCCCGCTCTGGTCGTCCGTTAGCGCGTCGCAAAGCGAACCGTTCAAGCGCGTGAGCACTGAACTTCGCAACAGAAAGTCCTGGACCTTCTCGGTTTGGCAATTCAAAACTTCTTCCAGCAGGTAGTCCAGAACAAAGCGGTTGTCTCCGGCGAATTCCTGAACTAGCTCCGAGCGATTTTCTCTCCCCTGAAGCGTGAGAGCGGAGAGTTGTAACCCCGCAATCCAACCTTCAGTTCTCTCTTCCAGCGCGGCGACGTCGTTGGGTGTAAGTTCGAGGTTCATCACTTCGTTGAGGAAAGTGGATGCCTCGGTTGTGCCAAACCGTAAATCACTGGCCCTCAGTTCTTTCAACTCACCGCGCGCCCGCAAGCGACCAAGGGGAAACGGCGGATCGCTTCGGGTCGTGATCAGCGCGTGAGCATGTGGCGCAAGGCGTTCGATTAAAAAGCTGAGGGCGTCATGAATGCCGTACTCGGTGATGACGTGGTAGTCGTCAACCGCCATCACAAACTCTTTGTCGTAAGCGTTTATCTCGTTTAGGAGTGAAGTGAGGACGACTTTCACCGGTGGTGCAGCTGACCGGTGGAGTAGCTCGGCACTCTCACCGCCCAGCTCTTCGTCAACCATCTGGAGCGCGCCAATCAGGTAGTCCAGAAAGCGTAGCGGCTCGTTATCTTCTTCATCAAGGGAGACCCACGCCAGCGGCGTCTCACATTCCTTGCGCCAGGCTGCAACCAGCGAAGTTTTGCCGAAGCCTGCGGGCGCGGAGACGAGCGTCAGCTTCCCTCGCAGCCCTTCTCTTAGTTGTTCCAGCAAAACCGGGCGGTCGACCAGCGTGTGCCGCGCCGGCGGCAAAAACAACTTGGTCGTGAGTCGTTGGCCGACCCAATTGGGGGTAGAACTCATGGGGAAACTGAGTTTATGCCACGGGAATGGGAATCGTAAAGGTTAGTTTTACCGCAGATGAACGCGGATAAATTCAAATACACCTCACAAATGTATCTTTCGGGATATGCGACTACACCCGGCCATTTTCTATCTTGACGCTGCCCACAACGGGTCCAAACAGTCCGATAGAAAGGAACGCCGAAAATGCCTGGCTTTATTCATTCAAAAATTACTTTTCTACTCGCCGTGATACTGCTGGCAGGCGCCGGATCAACCGCGTTGGCACAAGAACCGATGCTGATTCCGCCCGGGGTTGATGTTCTGAGCCTCGAAAAAGCCATCGATATCGCTCTCGCAAACAATCGCTCAGCCAAGAACGCCCGGCTCGAAGCCGACAAGGCCGATGACAAGTTAGCCGCGGCTCGCACACGTCTTTTGCCGGGTTTCAAAATCAACGCGGGCGTAAACAAACCGCTTAGCACCTTCGACACCACGTTTGAGAAAGGTGTTTTCGGCACGTTCCCCGGCACTGGTCCAATCCCAAATGAAGACACCGTTATCACGTCTTCGACCAAGCCGAGCGCGGTCATTGTCGGCCAACTGAGCCAGCCGTTATCGCAACTCCACCGCATAAAACTTCAGATCAAACAGCAGGAAACGGCGAGTGATATCTCCCGAGCCCAACTAAGCACGACGGAACAAACCCTGGTTAACGAAATCAAGCGCGCCTATTACGCGATCCTGCAATCGCAAGGCGCCGCGCAGGCCGCCGAGGCAAACATCAAGCTCTATCGCGAACTCGATCGCGTCACCGGCGAATACGTGGTCCAACAAGTCGTCCTGAAAACTGAGCACATGGACGTCCAGACCCGACTCGCCAAAGCCGAGTACGAAGTGATGACGATTCAAAATCAGTTGCTGGCGCAGAAAGAGCAACTCAACCACTTGCTCGGACGCGATATCCGGACGGAG
>JBKPJS010000767.1:0-5043 GCA_046730815.1 Acidobacteriota bacterium | reverse complement strand
GTCGAAAGCTGGTCGCGTGACGGAACGAATTTCGACTCCGCCACCACAAGCTACGAAGTCCATGAGAACGACACGCCGCGCATGTCCATTATCACGCGCCCCAACGGCACGAAGACCAAACAGCTTTCTTACAATGCGCCGGGCCAGTACAACGATGGAATTGTCTATCAGGAAGAGACCTACGTTATCGATGGACAGCCGCTGGTAAGCAGTACTTCATTGTGGCAACAGGGTGCTTACGAATCGCCCCGTCCCACCCGCATTACAAAAACTGACGAGCGCGGACAGACAACTGCTACCGAATACAGCTATGGCCTGGTTTACAACCAGGTAACGGAGATGCGCGACTACGATTACGGTGGCACCGTGCTGCTACGTAAGACGCAGACCCAGTATCAGAACAGCACGAACTACACTAGCCGGCACATCTTTAGTCTTCCACTTTCAGTGGAGGTGCTTGATCCCAACAACGTCAGATTGTCGCACCTCGACTATCAATACGATGGGCAGACGCTGACCGACGCGCCCAATGTCACCATGCACGCCGACACCCACAATCCGTACGCGTCCCAATGGGAACAGTGTGATTGTAACCAGTGGGATGAGTGGCAGATCAATTGTCTGCAATGGAACTGTTATTGGGTCAGCAATTACAATCCGGCCACTGATTATCGCGGCAACGTTACCCAGGTGACTACCTACGCCGATGCCAGTGTCCTCACGGGCGCGATGGCGGAATCGCGGCGTTATGACATCACCGGCAACCTGGTGAGCAAATCCATCATTGCCGGCGAACAGGTTACCTTCACTTACAGCATCGATACACAATTTACGTATGCAACTTCTCAGACGCGTGGTTCGGCTACCGATCCTTACGCGCAGGTCACGAACAGCACCACTTATGATTTCAACACAGGCCTGACTCTTACGGGTACCGATACAAACGGCAGGCAGTCAAGCACTAGTTACAATGCGAATACGCTGCGTCCGACGACTTCTATCTCTCCATCCGGAGCGCACGTCGATTATGGCTACAACGATGCGGCGATGACGTTGACTACGACGACCTATCTTGCTGCCGCCGACGGGGGTGGGATCGCCGAGCAAACTGTGAAGCTGCTGAATGGCCGCGGACTTGTACGGCAAGAGAAGGCATTGGGCGTGAACAGTGTCTGGGATTTTGTAGATACCGTTTACGACAACATGGGCCAAGTCTCACAACAGAGTCGCCCTTATCGCACCGGCGATACTCCGCAATGGACCACGACCACCTACGACGCACTGAGTCGTACTAAAACCGTGACCGCTCCTGATGGAAGCGTATCGCAGAGCTTTTACAACGAAGCGACGCGGCCGAGTGTGGCGTCGAGTGCTCCTGGTCAAACTACGCGGGTGCAGGATGCCTGGGGTCGTGAGCGTTGGGGACGTGCTGATGCCGGCGGTCACGTCGTAGAAATCGTCGAGCCGGATCCGAGCGGCAACGGCGCGGTGGCCACCAATGGCCTTGTGACGACTTATGCCTACAGCACGCTCGGCAACCTGACGCAGATCACTCAGGGCTCGCAAACCAGAGCCTTCAAGTATGATTCGCTTGGACGTTTAATCGCGCAGAAATTGGCTGAACCCAGCGCGACACTTAACGATGCTGGAACTTATGTCGGTGCGGGCACGTGGAGCGACGTGTTTACTTATGACGAACGCTCCAATATGACTTCGCGCAAAGACGCGCGCGGCGTCAAGACCGTTTACAGCTACGGCACCGATCCACTCAACCGGCTGCAATCAGTGTCGTGGGACACGACCGGCTTTGGCGACACGGCGAATCCGATTCTCACGGCGCCAACGATTACTTATAGCTACCGGGCGAAGACTACTGGGGCGCAGCTTCTGGATGTGACGCAAGTAAGCAGTGTCACAGTCGCCAGTGTCAGCACTGAAAGCTACAGCTACGATGCGGAAGGACGAATCAGCGCCAGGACGTTGACGCTGACGAGCCGCACTGGTTATCCGTTCGTCACGGATTACATCTACGACTCTTTGGACCGCGTGAAGAATCTCATCTATCCCGCCGAGTACCTTAACGGCAGCGCACTGCGTAAGACTGTTCATCACGATTACGACGTTGCCAGCCGCGTAAGCGGATTGACTTACGATGGCCAGACACACGCGTCGAACATTGTCTACAACGCATTCAGCAACGCCTCTTCACTCAGCGTGGGGACCGGGGCGAACCAGGTCAACGAAACTTATACCTACAACGCTCAAACGGGCTTTCTGGATAGCCAGACAGTGACGCGTGGGGCATCGACGCTGCTCAATCTGTCGTATGACTACGCCGGCACGAATGGAAAGCGTACCGGTCAGCTTAAAAAGATCCTTAATAACCTGAATCACAACAAGGATCGCGGGTTCAACTACGACGCGTTAGGAAGGTTGGTGCAGGCTACCGGTGGTCCATCGGCCTCTACGCTTTGGACGCAAACGTATGCTTACGATCGTTACGGCAACCGCACTTCTGTTTCGGCCAGTGGCTATTCCGCTCAGAACAATCGCCGCGGCGGACAACCGTCCAGAGATTTGCTTGCAAAGAATATTTTCGAGCTCCCACCGTTCCTCCACGACGATACGAAGCCGGTGTCGGACTCACCACTGATGTTGCGCGGAGTAGACGCGAACCCCGGTGCTTTCGATCCTCCGACTGCTCCTTTTCAAAGCGGGACGCCAACTTTCACCGACGATCCTTTGGTTGCCGGTACGACGCTGATCAAAGCAATTCACGTTACTGAACTGCGTGATGCGATCAACCTGCTTCGAGTGCGTGCCGGCTTGACGACCGTAACCTGGGCAGAGGCTGTGACCAGCGGAGTGATGATCAAAGCGTCACACATCACGGAAATGCGCACACGCCTGGACCAGGCAAGAGCTGCCCTGGGACTAGCCGCGACAACCTACACAGATCCCGGGCTCGCCGCAGGGACTCCCATCAAAGCTCCGCACATTCAGGAGATTCGTGATTCGCTGAAGGCTGCCTGGAATACGTCATCGCAGATATCCCGTGATGGCCATGCCTCTCTGGCTTACAGCACCGCTTCGAATCGCATCACTACTGCGGGTTTTGCTTACGACGCCGCCGGCAATCAGGTCCGCGCGCTTACGGCAAACGGCACTGTGTCACAGCGCTTTCAATACGACGCAGCGAACCGGTTGGCGAAGGTAAAGGCTGACGACAACACGACGGTGCTGTTGACCTACACCTATGGTGACTCCAGTGAACGATTGATGGCCACGGAAGGAAGCTTGCGCACCTACTACGTTGGTGACGCAGGCATCACTCTGGCTGAGTTCACTGAAAGCGGCGCAGCGGTGATTCCCGCATGGTCCAAGAATTACGTTTATTTAGGCGGTCGCCTGCTTTCGACGCTGACGCCTAACGGTAGCGGTGGTGAATCAGTTGAATTTCATCACCCGGATCGATTAAGCACAAGGCTGGTTACTAATCCAGCAACCGGCACTTCGTTTGAACAGGTAGCCCTGCCTTTCGGTACTGCGCTCCCCGCGGAATCAACGGGGGCAACTAATCGAAGATTCACTTCTTATGACCGCAATGCGACGACGGGCCTCGACTATGCCGTCAATCGCCATTACGACTCGCAGCAGGGACGGTTTACTCAAGTCGATCCCATCGGCATGAAGTCAACCGATCTTCAGAGTCCGCAAACTTTTAATCTCTACGCTTACTGTGCGAATGATCCGGTTAATCAGACTGATCCGAGTGGGCTCGGTTTCTTTAGCTGGCTCGGAAAACTCTTTAAGAGCATTGGCAAGATCCTCTCGGCAATCGGCAGGGCAGCCTCGCGGATACTGAACAATCGCTGGGTACGAATCGGCGTGTTCATTCTTGGTTTTATCCTGCCTGGACTGCATGGACTGCTGGCGGTCGTCGTTGAGTGGGGATTAAGAATTTATAACTACGCTGCGGACATAGCATCGCAACTGCAGTTATGGGGGGCCTTATTGGAAGGAAAATTCAAGGACTTTGGCGCCATGATAGGGCTCGCCGTAGTTGGATCAGCTTTGTCGCAAGTTATCGATCCAATCGTGGCTGGAGTGCAGGACGCGTTGTTCAAGGGGAAGAACCTTCTGGACTCCGTCTTTAAAGGCCTGAAAGATGGATACTACCGCTTTGCTGATAATTTAAGCCGCTCGCTGAAGGATATTTTCATTCCCTTTTATGGCATTTACGGCGGGCCGGGTAATCCCCCGGATGCTCAGTACGATGAGAAAACGCACAACTTCAAAGATGAGGTGCCGGATCCGATAGATGGTACGGATGCTCAATATGAGCAACATGATCTGTTGGGCCGGCGGGCTACGGATCTCGTGAAGGCTGGAAAGATGACCCCTTACGAACGTCACGTCATGGTTCGAGCGTCCGACAGAAGATTGGTCAGGGGACTGCTAAGCCATGCTCCAACTGTTCATCTGTTGGATATTGCTTTTTCAGCTCGCCTGGGGGGCCGGCCTCTAATTGGCAGCGGGTACAAGTTTTTTGCTCTGACCTTCTTCAGTATTCGCGGATACATATTCCGCTAGTAAGTTGTATTGGACCAAGCAGATGTTCTGCCGCGTAGTATTTATTATTTGTGCTCTCGTGTCTTCTGATCTTATGAACTCCGGGACTCAGGTGGTTGCTGGTTTTCGGTCTGTCGCAAAACCGCCGGCCGTGACGATTCGTCGACGTGCCGTACTACAAGGCCCGTCGGGCACGGACAAGTCGCTGATGCGCCTCTCTGCTGACGGACAACTCCTGGCGACGGGAAGCGGACGTGGACCAGTAAAGTTATGGGACACACGGAGCGGCCAGGCGGTAGCTGATCTTGCCGGCACGGAAGGACAATCTCCGCGCGATTTTTCACCCGTTGACGATCGACTACTCGCGTCGGCAAATCTCAAGTCAATGTCGCTATACGACCTGAAGGCAATGAAACTCAAGTCGTATATGGAGCTTGAAAAGGTTTTGGGGAGCATGAATTTTTTTGAGGC
>JBKPJS010000766.1:0-2900 GCA_046730815.1 Acidobacteriota bacterium | reverse complement strand
GTTTGGTATGGGAGAATCGAGCGGCGTTGGAGATCGAGAGGGCGCTCAGCCATGAAACAAATGGGAAGAAGCCAAAGTTTGAAGATATTCCATCATGGGATGAGAGTGGTTTGAGTGCGGAGCCTGATCCGGCGCTGATTCAGGGTGACATGCAGACAATTCAAAACATCATGTGGCACTATGTGGGGCTTGTGCGCAGTGCCGAACGCTTATCGCGAGCGATTCGCGAGTTGCGCCATCTGTGGAATGAAATCGAGACGTTTTATCGCACGACGAAGCTGTCTGATGGAGTGATTGGTTTGCGCAATGCGGTTGAGGTCGCGCTGATAGTGGCACAGGCAGCGCAGCACAACCGGCAGAGCCGCGGATGTCACTACCGGCAGGATTCGGTGTCGGTTACAGGCGACAGACTGATTTAGCATGTTCAGCACTCTTACACTCTTAGGACTCGGTCTTTTATTTGGACTGAAACACGCGACCGAAGTCGATCACGTCGTCGCTGTTTCGACGATTGCGAGCCAGCAACGCAACGTCCTGCGGTCTGCGCTGGTCGGCGCGTTGTGGGGCGCTGGTCACACGACGTCGCTCCTGATCATTGGCGTGGGTGTGCTGGCTTTCAGAATCGCGATTCCGGAGAGTGTCAGTAATTGGTTGGAATTTGGTGTGGCCCTGATGATCATCGGCTTGGGAACCGCGGCGCTGTGGCGCGCCTTGCGTAAGGGAAGTGATCTTCACGTTCACGAGCATAGTCACGACGGCGTATCTCACGTTCACGTTCACTTCCACGAGTCCGCGACTCGACATGATGCTCAAAGAAAGCACAGCCATGCTGTTTCGGTTGTCGGCATTAAGCCGGTGCTGATCGGGATGATGCATGGACTGGCGGGGTCCGCCGCATTGACGTTGCTGGTTCTAACTCAGATCAGCTCGGTGTGGCTGGGTTTTCTCTATCTCGCGATCTTTGGTGTTGGATCTATGGTTGGTATGCTTTTGATGTCCGGCCTCATAGGATTGCCATTTGCACTTACCTCGCGAAGTCTTTTGAGCTTACATCATCGAATGCAGATGGCGGCGGCAGTTGTGAGTATCGCATTTGGCTTGTGGTACGCGTACCGCATCGCCCTTTAGACAGGATTTACAGGGTTTTTCAAGATTACAAGATGCATCCTGTAATCCTGAAAATCTTGTAAATCCTGTTCAAAAGTCTACCCACGTGCCGGCGTTCTCTGCCTGCGCCTTACGGTAGAGATAGTCTGCGCAAGCAACATCCTCAATAGCCAAACCAAGAGACTTGAACAGCGTAATTTCGGTTGCCGAAGTACGACCTGATTTCGTTCCGATTAATAACTCACCAATTTCGCCGAGGATGTTATCAGGGCCGATAACTCCTTCCTTAGCAGCCAGCACATAATCTCCGGACTCATTCAACGCAGACTCACGCCGATCCACAAAAATCCTGGCTGCGGCCATAGTGGCGCTGTCGATCTCGCGCGAGTTGGGTGAGTGCGTTCCAATTGCGTTTATGTGCGCGCCGGGAGGGATCCACTCTCTATTAATTACAGGCTCGAGTGACGATGTGGCCGTGACGATTAGATCGGAGTCACGTACTGCTTCTTCATTCGTTTCAACTGCCTCTATAGAGAACGAAACCTTAGGCTGCATCTCGGCCGCGAGTTGCCGAGCATGCTGAAAGTTTCTCGCCGCCACGCGGACATGTTTGATCGACCGAACACAGGCGAGCGCTGCGACATGTGTTCGTGCCTGCACGCCAGCACCGATAAGCGCCAACTCCTGCGCGTCTTCTCGCGCGAGTAGACGAGTTGCGACCGCCGATACTGCTGCCGTGCGAATAGCCGTGATCTCGGAAGCATTCATCAGCGCGAGCAATTCACCACTTTCGCGGCTGAACAACATCACCGCTCCCTGATGTGCGTCTTTGCCGTGCGCTGGGTTGTCAGGAAAGACGCAGATCGCTTTCAGCCCGAACGCGCCTCGCTCACCGCCGCGATAAGCAGCCATTAGTCCGAGCAGGCCACGTGCGCTGGGCGGACGAATTATCGTGCGCAAAGGTTGATGTACTTCATCACGAGCAAGAGCCGACAAAGCGTCAGCCATTAGCTCGATGCAATCTGCCATCGGCAGCAGCTCTCTGATACGTGGACTGTCGAGAATTAGTATCTTCATCGTTGTTCGATCGACGTGTTACCCCAAAAGGTGAATCACCCTACAGGATTCGCACGGAATGGTTAACGTCACGCAATCCTTTTTAGCTCAAGTGGTCATAAAACTCCAAAAAAACTCCAAAAAACTCGCGCCGCAGCAGCGCTCGATCATTGGCACGGTCATTGCCAAAAGAGGGCCACGGAGGGCAAGGAATGAAAAAGGGGTTGTTAAGCATCTTTTGTTTGTTGGCACTGAGTTTGACGGCGCTTCCGGTTGGAGCGCAAACACGAACGAGACGGTTTGATAATTACAGACGTTACGAACAACGCGTAGCTGACTCGCGGTATCGTAACGAAGCTTATCGAGATCGACGTTATCGCGATCGAGATTATTGGGATCAAGATCAAGACAGGTCAGTTTGGGATCGGCATCGTGACAAGATCACGACCGTCGCGGGCGCTGGTGGCGGTGCTGTACTCGGCGGGCTGATCGGCGGCAAGAAGGGCGCAATCATTGGCGCTATCGCAGGAGCAGGTGGAGCAGCGCTTTACACCTATAAGGTTCGAGATGACAGGCGCAGACGCTACTAAGCCTGTTAGATAACGGTTCGGTCACCATTGAAAAATGAGTGGCCTTGTCAGGGCCCGGATGCGAAGGGGAGAGCGCGTCCGGGTCCTAACATTTTAAAGCGACAAAGAAGCACAAAGACCACAAAAGTTTCAGGCAAACTATTTGTG
>JBKPJS010000765.1:0-5340 GCA_046730815.1 Acidobacteriota bacterium | reverse complement strand
CCGTCTCACCCGGAAATCCGGAGATGAACGTGGTGCGCACCGCAATGCCGGGAACTCGCTGTCGCACGCGTTCGATCAGGCGTTCGAGACTGCTCCGGTTGCCGCCGCGCTTCATCAGTTTCAGCACGTTCTGCGATGCGTGCTGCAAAGGCATGTCCAGGTACTTCACCGCTTTCGGCTCTTCGGCAAGTACGTCGAGAAAACCGTCGCTGATGTGCGTGGGATACGTGTACATGACGCGCACCCACTCGATGCCGTCGATATGAGCGAGTTCGCGCAGCACACGCGCGAGTGCGTCCTGTTTGCCGAGATCTTCACCGTAACGAGAAGAGTCCTGGGCCACGAGGATGATCTCTTTGACACCTTCTTCCGCAAGTTGATGCGCTTCGGCGATGATCGATCCGAAACGACGGCTGCGAAAGTGTCCGCGCATCTGCGGAATGAAACAGAAAGCACAGGGCCGATCACAGCCTTCGGCGATCTTTACGAACGCGTAATGGGATGGTGTCGCTAGCACGCGCGGCGTCGAATCATCGTAGAGATAAGTCGCGCTTTGATTGCCGAGTGGTACGACCGGAAGCGAGCGCGTGTTTGTCTTCGGATCGCAAACCGCGAGGATCTCGTTGATTTGACTCGTGCCGATGAAGGCGTCGACTTCCGGAATCGCCGCTTTCAACTCGTCCCGATAACGCTCAACGAGGCACCCTGCAACCACGAGCCGCTGGGCCTGTCCGTTTGTCTTGAGTTGAGCCGCCTCGAGGATCGTGTCAATCGATTCCTTCTTAGCGGAGTCGATGAATCCGCAAGTGTTGACGACGACTGTATCGGCATCGGCGGCGTTAGACGTGATCTCGTAACCGTTTTGCTTGAGATGGCCCATCATGACCTCGCTATCGACGAGGTTCTTCGGACATCCAAGACTGATAAATCCAACTTTCTTCATAACTAACTTTGCGGTAGATCTGGTCACAGATTACACAGGAAGAATCACTCGGGCTGTTCCAACACAAACAGCGCGCGCTCAACTTCTCGCTTTTCAATAGCAGAGAGCCGCTGGCCGCCAAATCTCACGCGGTTGTAGGCACGCGTAACCAGCAGCGCCTCATTTGATTTCAGTGTCTGTGCAAACTCGAGCGGCGTTAGATGCCGATCGCGAGAAAGCCCACGTTGCTCCATCAAAGAAATAAGCCGCTCGTAAAATTGAACGCTCGAGTAAGTTCTTCCCGCTTCCTCCGCATCAAGACTGCGCCCGCGCAGCAAACGCCAAAATCGCTTACCAAACAACAACGACAACACGATGAGAGCCATTAGCAGTACCAGGATCAGCAGCGAAAGCACGTTGACGGTGAGATATCTCTGAATGGTCCCTAGTAAATTTGAAACCATCCGTCCATAGTCAAACACCTGATTGTGCAAAGACGTCGCCAGCGAGCGCTGTTCCTGCTTGTCGTAACCGACTACGTACTGGAACCAGAGCAGCTCCAGCGCTTCACCGTATTTTTGCAACTGCGCCGTGAAACCTGTGCGTACCGGCTCAACCCGCCCCGCCGAAGGTGTCGGATCAAATGTCACCCACGCACCTGTCTCCGGAAAATAGACCTCAACCCATGAATGAGCATCGCTTTGCCTGACTGTGTAAGCTCCTGCAGTTTCGTTGTACTCGCCCGGCAGAAAACCATTCACCACGCGCGCGGCAATTCCATGAGTTCTTAACAACACTGCCATTGCTGTCGCGAAGTATTCGCAATGACCTGCTCTGACGTTGAAAAGAAAGTCCGCGAGCGGATCTGGTCCACTTGCTTTCATCTCGAGCGAGTAGCCGTAGTCGCGCTGGAGTTGAGACTCGATCGCTTTCGCCGCGTCGTAACGATTGTTCGCATTGGCATGGAGGATCATCGTGGTCGCGAGCGGACCGATCCGACGATCGAGCTTGTCAGGCAATTGTAGATAGCGATAAAAAGCCGGCGAGTAGGGGCGCAGGTCGTTGCGCAGCTCATCCATTCGCGGCTCATCGGTATCCGAGATCGCCTTGTACATGACGCGTTCAAAGTCATGACGGCGTGATTGGACCGATCCTTCTCCGTCCATTCGAACAAACGGCAAGTCGCCCTGAATTGCAACCACTCGCGGTGCAGCAAAGAGCACTGCTGATTCCAAAGGCTCGAGAAAGAACGTCTGCGTTGTGAGCCGGTGGAGAGCTTCGGTTCTACCGAATTGATAGAAACCTCCTCGCTCGCTAATCGGCGGCTCCGGCTGGCGTGCCTGAATCGATTTCTTCCAACCGTTGCCGGTGAACTCGTCGAGGGCCACACCACGCCAGCGCAGTTCGCGTAAACTGGCCGACTCTTCAACACGCACGCGCATGACGAGGCCGTCGTCCTGCTTCAGTGTCCCGATCTGGCCGAGTGTGACGCTTTCAGAAAACCCGATGAAGTTCGACAACCCACCGCCACTGCGCGTAAGCGCGGCAGCGCCGGAGCGCGGTGCAATCAGAAACAACGGCAGCGCGAGTGCGAAGATCAAAAGCAGCAACGCCACCGCCACAAACGGGAGCCGCGCAGCTTCGCTATTCCTCCAGGAGCGACGTCCGGCCTTTTTGAAAACGCGAGAATCCGGTGCCACAAGTAAACGTGTTTCGGTGTACGCGAGCGAACGTCGCGCCTTCTGAATCTCGAACGCGGTGACAGCCGACAAACCGCACAACAGATAAAGCGTGAGTGTCCCGAGAAACACGGGACTGAAACTCAAACCGGCGGCCAACAGAACTTCAAAGAACGAAATCAGGTAAAGAAAAACCCAATCGCGATCTTTTTTGACCTGTAGAAGTTTTACTGCCGACAAAAAAACTATCAGGTGAGCGAGTGCGGTCACTCCCAACCGCTCAGGCGGCTCACCGCTCGTTTTCTGATAGTGCCAGTCGAAATAAAAGAGCGGAATCGAGAGTAGGACAATTCCTAAACCATAACGTTCCGGCAACTGCCACTTGGTGTTTTCGAGCATCCAGCTCGCGACCATCACTGTCACGAAAGCCAGTGCCAGAGCAGAGCTGAGTCCTCCGGCCAACATGAGGGCTAGCATAGCCACCGCGATCATGGCGTATGAAAATGCTCTGAAGTAAGTCAGAAAGTTCATGCAAAGCTATCCACAGATTCTTTATCTCCGTAATCTGTGGATGGTTATCGTTTCACTTTAATCTCAAACAATCTCGGCCACAGCTTGCCCGTTACGAAGAGCTTGTCGTTTGCCTGGTCGTAAGCAATGCCATTCAACACGGCTTCCGGGTCTTGCAACTCGCCTTGCGGAATTAAACCAGTCAAGTCGAGCCAGCCAGTCACGTGGCCGTTTTGCGGATCGATGATGGCGATCCGGTCGTCGTGCCAGATGTTTGCGTAAATCGACCCCTGCACATACTCGAGCTCGTTGAGTTCGTTCACCTGCGTTCGGCCGTCGAGCACAGTGATTGTCTTTGTCACACGAAAGTTCGACGGATCGAGAAACCTGATGCGATTCGAGCCATCGCTCAAAATCAACGACTGCCCGTCAGTGGTCAGTCCCCAACCCTCGCCCTGGTAATTAAACTGCCCCACGCGCTGAAAGCTTTGTGCGTCGTAAATAAAACCCAACTGGTGTTGCCACGTGAGCTGGTAAATCTTTCCATTCAGCAGCGCGATGCCTTCTGCGAAATAAGGCTCGGGAACGTCGACTTTCTTCAAAACTTTTCCGGTATCGAGCTCGACGCTTCGCAGGCTCGAGCGGCCTTCCTGGCCAGTGCTTTCCAGCAGTTTTCCATCAGCTAGGATTAACCCCTGCGTGAAAGCGTTGCTGTCATGCGGCCAGATGTTCACGATCTGGTACCCATATCTCGGCACTACGGCATTGGGCGCGGGGGTGACGCGGTCTTCGTTGGCGGGCGTGTGGCACGCGGCAACGAGGGTTATACAAAGCAAAAGAGTGGCAATCGCGGTAAAGCCTTTGGCGAAACGAAACATAGAAGGCATTTTGCGTGAGAGGTGAGAAAAACAAAAGCGCGCGCGTCGGTGTTAGTCCGAAACGATGACGGGCTCGCCTTTGGCGCGTTTTTCGAGATAGCCGGCAAGTTTTTGACGATTGTCGTCAGACATCTGGTGGATCTTTACGCCCAGCGCCCATTTCTTTTTGCCCTCTTCGCCTGCGCGCTCTGAAGTAACGATGGCGACGACAGCCTCAATCGGCCCCTCCGGCAGGTCAATTCGGACGAAGAGAAGCCGACCGGCGCGAGATAGATCTGCTTCCGGGAAACGACTGCCGACAAGCGACAAGCGCATGCCGAACTTATTGATAGTTTCGCAGTGACCTCTGGACGGCTGAGAATATGAGACTTTGCCGGCCTGTGCCGTTCCCTCGATCAGGGATATGGCCGCAGGTAAATGGGCATAAAAGCGCGGGCCACGCCGGTGATTGCGAGCTTGTTTGGCCGTGTCGGACGGCTCGCGCTCGTGCGTCCCTAACGGATCGAACCCCTTGAATACGAGTCCGCAGTTATTACACAGGAGCTTATGCAGTCCGAACATGCGGATGAAAAACACCGCATCATCGTAATCGCGCTGGATCCGCTCGCTTTTGCACCTCGGGCACTGCACGGACCCATTCTAGCAATGATGAGGATTGAAAAGCGTTATAATGGCCGCGAGATGAAAGAACCTCAGGAATCTGGCCCGGATCCGGTAATCGAAGCCTACAAGAAAGGGATCGACATCACGTTAATCCGCGAGAACCTACGCCTAACGGTAGACCAGCGCTTCCAACAGCTAATGAAATTGCAGCAATTCGCTGAAGAGCTCCGTCGCGCCGGAAGAAAGGCACGCTCACAACAGTGACCGACTTCCGCGCATTGCTCCTTTTGCTTACCCAGAATGAAGTCGAGTTCATCATTGTCGGCGGCGCCGCAGCCACTGCTCATGGCTCAGCGCGTCTAACAATCGATCTCGACGTCGTATACAAACGAACCCGGGACAACATTACACGAATTGTCGACGCACTCAGGCCCATTCAACCTTACTTGCGCGGCGCTCCTCCTGGGCTTCCATTCGATTGGAGTGTCCAGACCATTCAGAAGGGGCTTAACTTCACATTGATAACTACCTTAGGAGCATTGGATCTGCTCGGGGAGATTGTCGGCGGCGGAGGTTATGAGGAATTGTTATCGGAAACGATAAAAGTAGAGATCGCAGGCGTCGAATGCCGGTGTTTAGCCCTAGAACGTCTAATTAAAGTCAAGCGCGCCGCGGGCCGCCCCAAAGATTTGGAGGTCGTAGCTGAGCTCGAGCAGATTCTTGATGAGTCCAGGTGACATGTCAATCT
>JBKPJS010000764.1:0-24673 GCA_046730815.1 Acidobacteriota bacterium | reverse complement strand
GCCCTCGGGCACCCAACTCTGAGTGATTTCGACAACCAGATCGAGCCGTTGCTGTCCATCAGGGCCGACCCTGCGCACGGGCCTCACCGAATGAACCTCAAAGGGCGAAAGCTTTCCGGTGTCCTTGCCTACCAGAAGCGTTTCCGAGCGGGAAAAGCCTAAAGAGCGCGCCTGTTCCTCGTTGATCTTTTGCTTTAGCCATTTATTCATAATGATGGCGTTGTCTTTTGATGTTTCGTAGGCGCGTCTGCGATTTGCATGAAGGTCCCACGTTAGCGACAACTGGTCCAGGCAGTCACGAATTGGGAGCTCCAACTCCGGACTGGACCAACAGACACTCTCGGTTGAGAGGTTTCGAACAAACTCCGGATAGATCCCGCGGCGTCGAAATGCCTGGAGAAAGGCGATCCGGTAACCGAGATCATCGTCAGGAACGAGATCACGATCCGCGGTGATAAGCGCCCGTACGTAGTCACCAAACGTCAAGTCGACAGGAGGTGAGTAATCGAGCGCTCGAATGCAGATGTTCAGAACATGCGAAGCTGTCTTGCTTGCCTCTTTGGCGAGGCGGTTAACAAGGTCATAAGAAATATCGCCCGAAGGGAGCACGCCTGTGCCTCCGGTTGCGAGGCGAAGTAGATCGCGGCTCCGTTTACGATAGATGTTGAGGAAGGCATCAAAAACTGCGGCAACAAGCACTGCACCGCGATCGTGTGCCTCAGTCGCATTCTTGTAATCTGTCGGCTTTGGAACTGTTGGCTTCCACTCTTCGTCCGCGGGATCACCTACTTCGTCCTCGCTTTCCCCTTCCTCAGCATCCTCTGCCTCTCCATTGGGACGCTTTTTCTTTACAACGTGACCAATGGCATCTCGAAGCGCGCCGTAACGCCCGATGCCTTGTCCAAACTGTTGCGCCAGTTGGCCCAACAAACTCTGTTGCGCGAGATCTCCGCGCGTCTTCGCGATCTGATCGCGAAGCGCTTCCGGCACGGTGAAGTGCTGGAACAACGCAACGATGTCGGCGAACGCTTCATGGAATCCAAGCACATCAGCATTCGTGGGTTCACGGAATCGACGATGAAGTCCGTCTAACAGTGCGTGCGTTGTTTCGTGAGCGACGATGTCGTGTGATAGACAACAGAAAACAGTCTGGCCTGGAAGATTCTCGCCCGGGTCTGATTCAGAAGCGCGAAAATATCCAAAGAGAAGTGCATGCTTGTCAGGGCTGTAATAAGCGTTTGCTTCTCTAAGTGCGTGTGGATAAATCCGTAACCGGCGGACGTAGTATTCTTCAAAGCGCTGTTTTGTCTTCACCTGCCGCGGCGCCCACAAGGCGACCCGGCCCAACGCTTGTTCAAAGTGTGCAATGGTCTTCATTGCCACCGCATAGACCATCTGTTGGTGAAACTGCGGATTAGCTTCTGAAGGACGAAGACCTCCTTGCGAAAGCGGCGCCGGTTGATTCAGATCAATCGGCGCATAAGCAACGCCGGTCGCCGGATCGATGTCCACGACTTCGAGGTACTCACCCACTGGGCCGGGTTCGAGTGATTCCCAGCGGACCGGGATGGTGGTCTCGTTGATCCCCATCGTTTCCAGTTTGGTTCCAGCGAGTGGATCGAACGCGAACACTCGCAGCGGCCGCGCGACAGGCAAACGCGTTGGAGGATTGATAGCGCGATCGAGCGTCGCCGCTTCAGCCGGAGAGAGCTGCTTGGGAACTGTCACTTGAGGTTTGGCAGTTCGTACCTTGTTTCCCAACGCCTCTCGGAGATTTCGAGAAGCTCCGGGCGTGGAGATTAAAGCATCGACAAACCTCTCGCGCTGAGCCGGCGAGAGTTGTTGCGTTTCTTTCTCCGGATCGGGCAGCAAGTCTTCGAGTTCTTTTGACCGCTGCATCAGTTGAATAGCTTCGAGCTCCAACATTCGCTGTCGTCCGTCGGACGCTGCGATGCCCAGACCGGTGATTACCTTGAAGAATGGAAAGCTAACGGAATCCTTTGGCTGCTTGGTTAGATTCGCTTCCTTCGCGGGATTTTGGGCCAACGCTGCCTGAGCGCGGACAATGCCACGCCCAAGGCGTTCACTGAGTGCAGAAGATTCCAGCTTCGCAGAGTCGGCCAGCGCCTTTCTCACAGCCTCAACGCGCATCCAACCTTGCGAATAGCCTTCCCACTTCGCCTTATGCTTCTGAATCCATAGTGCAGCGGCAGCAGCGATCTGAGGTGTAGCTGAAGACGTGCCCCGTCCATCATGATCGACGAGTTGGTTACAACCCATTCGCGCCCAGGGAGTATTCGGAGTGTAAGCGGCAAGTGCGGTGGGCATCTTACTTTCCGGACCATAGTTTCCTGCCATAATTTTGAATGGAAGGTCTGCGTATGGCTTGCCGTTAGCCATCACGCCACAAGCAGCTATCACGCGTTTGAAGCGTGCGGGGTAGACGATGCTCCGCGTGGGAAAGTTGCCGAAGTTATTGCCCGCAGCAGTGACGATGAAGACGCCAAGCTCGTACAAAGCGTTGACTGCGTCGGCCCATGCCTGTGAGGCCAGCCCGCCCATGCTCATCGTGATCACGTGAACTCGTGTGTTGTCGTTGTTCGAGAGCGAGTGAACGTAGTCGAAGGCCTTCCCGATAGTACTGTTTCTAAACAGGACCACGGAGTTTGCAACTCTCACCGGAATCACATCCAGAAACGCAGCGCCACCCAGTGGAGCGCCGTCGACCATAGCTCCGGCCAGGATGCCTATCGTTCCGGGACCGTGTCCGAGATTATTGAATGCGCCTTCGCTGTGATCGGTCGCATCGTTGGGATCACCCTCCTCAAAATTCTTTTGCAGGTCGGTGCGGAGAAATTGAGGCTTAGTGATGTGGGCGGGATCGAATCCGGTATCGAAGTGCGCGATGCGAACACGTGTTGCGGGTTGTCCGACTTCGTCGCGCGCAGCCTGTAGTTGTGAGTGAGCTTGATCGCGAAACCAAAAGAAGCCTTCTCCAGTTGGCAGGCGTGAGTCCGGATCCTGCGCCTTATCACACGAGCCCGCTGCTGCCAGCAGCGATTGCGCTTCAGTGCCGAAGATCCAGCGTTGCTCGAGGTCTGGCTCAGCAAATTCGACTCGACCGCCTGCAGCCATACCTAAACCGCCGGTAGTTGCCTCGTGACACAGATCCCAGACGTTAATTTCGTCGGCTTCCTCGCCGGCACTAACTATGTGCCACTGCGGCGCCTGCGCGAGCCCGACCTTTGGCTTCTCTTTGATACTCTTGAAGAGCGGTTCAGCTTTAAGGCTGAACTTGGATTTGCCGGCAGCGAGTGTGAGACGTTGCTGGCCGCCTGACATCTTTACGAGCAGCTTGGGTTGGCGTGTGAGTGCTTCCACTCATTTCTCCTTTCAGATTGGCCGCTTGATGTTTCGTTAAGGCGAAGGCAACTCTGGATTGTCTAAACTTGATGTCCAAACTCGGGAAAATATTTCTGGCTAAATGGGTTATAGAAGATCTCTCACGCAAAGGCGCAAAGCGCTACGGGTTTCTAAAAAGGTTTTTTTGTGCCTTTGCGCGAGAAGTATTTTTCTTTTCCGAGGCCTCAGAGCCGGTGCTTCTGAGCGCCGTGACAATATCACATTCGTTCCTTTGCGTCTTTGGCCCTTTGCGCGAGAAGTATTTTTTCGAGGCTCTCAGAGTACTTTTCGTGCAAAGCTCAATATACTGTCCATTGAATCAGATGAGGAGCGTGTCACTTGATGTCCGGCTGGTGGGATAAACAAATCGAACGTGCGGACCAACTAGCTGCGCAGGCGAGCGGCGCGCGAGAATTGCTGACCTTCTATGCGCAATTGCTTCGCGCCCAAAAAGAGACTTACGAGTTTTTCCGCAGTCGTAAGGATTGGCTTCCCTCCGGAGATGTGGAGCGTGACCTGCCTGTAATTCGTGATGCCTTTGCAGGACTGTTGAAAACTGTCGAGGTTCATGGACCTGAAACTCTCGCTGCCGAGGCTCATGAATTATCGGTCGCGAGTGCTGACATAATTGATGAGATGCTCATCAGTCACTGGTTTAGTCCGTCGGACGTACAGTTTTTCGCCAAAGCGTTTTTGCAGCCTTACGGCCGTTGGCTGGCAGAGACGAGAGGTGATGCCCCCAGGCTCGGGCCCAGCGAACGTCGTTGCCCGTTCTGTGGGGGAAACCCTCAGGTCAGTTTTCTGCAAAGCAAGGAAGATAATGCCGAAAGCGGGAATCGCGATCTGATCTGCGCCACCTGTCTCTCATCCTGGGAATTCAGGCGAGTCGTCTGCGCGAATTGCGGCGAAGAGCGACCCGCGAAGCTCGGATACTTTCACACTCCTGAATACGACCACGTCAGAATTGAAGCGTGCGACACATGCAAACATTACATCAAGGGTGTTGACCTCACGCGCTTCGGCTTTGCTGTTCCACTGGTTGACGAGGTTGCGGCGGCGCCGCTCGACGTATGGGCGCGCGCGCATGGCTATACGAAGATCGAGATGAATTTAGTGGGTCTGTAAAAACTGTTCAAAAGTGCTTAGTCTCAGCCCTAATCTGGCATTGACATTTCCGCCCGATGGACCTAACCTTCGTCAGGAATTCCCCTATAACTTGAACCCCACCACTTAGATTCAGGGACAGGAGACTAGCCTTGTCTGGTCCTTCACTGATATCTACTCGCTGGGTTACCTGGCAGGTCTCTACTCTGCTCGGAAGCCAGTCGTTCGCTTCCAACCACCTTTGCATTTCAAAAACTAATTTGACGTGTGTAGCCATGTCCGGAGGTTTGTATGGATGTCTCCAGAAGAACATTTCTTAAGACGACTGTAATCGGAGGCGCAGGTGTTACGGTCTTTGGCTTCAGTCTGGCGCCGGTGTATGCGCAGACTCAAGGCCTCAAGATCGAACGCACCACCGAGACGCGCAGTACTTGCCCGTACTGTTCAGTCAGTTGCGGCGTGATCATTCACACCCTCGGTGATAAAGCAAAAAATGCGACGCCGCAGGTTGTGCACGTTGAAGGAGATCCCGATCATCCGATCAATCGAGGCACGCTGTGTCCCAAAGGCGCTTCACTCGAGCAGGAGATTCTCGGTCATCGGCGATTGCTGAAACCGCAAGTCCGACGACCCGGGTCAGATCACTGGGATGACATCTCCTGGGATGATGCTACCAATGAGATTGCCCGTTGGGTGAAGAAGACTCGCGACGCTACGTTCATCGAGAAGGACCAGAACGGTTATACGGTTAATCGTCTCGAAACCATCGGCTGGACTGGCGGGTGCACCGATACCAACGAGCTGAATTATCTCGCAGTTAAAACGATGCGCAGCATGGGGCTCTGCTACTTCGAAACGCAGGCCCGGGTTTGACACGGTCCAACGGTCTCCAGTTTGGGGCCCACATTTGGACGCGGCGCAATGACCAACGGCTGGATCGACATCAAGAACACCGACATGATGTTGATCATGGGCGGCAACCCAGCCGAGAACCATCCATGCGGTTTCAAGTGGCCGGTTGAAGCCAAGAAAACGCGCAATGCAAAAATGATCGTGGTCGATCCGCGTTTCACGCGTACAGCCGCGGTTGCCGATCTATTCCTGCAAATCCGCGCGGGAACAGATATCGCCTTTCTGGGCGGCGTCATCAATTATGCGATTCAAAACGATCGAATCGCGAAAGACTATCTCATCAACTACACCAACGCGGCCTTCATCGTTAAGGACGGATTCAAACTTCCCGACGATGGTTTGTTCTCCGGCTTTGATGCCGGAGGTATGACGTACGAGAAGTCTACCTGGAATTACGAAGAAGGCGGTAATGTTGGCCCATCAAGCGGTGGTCAGTCGACCACCGCAGGTGCTTCTTCCAAAGTCTCAAGCGAGACGACCGGCGACCAGCAGAAGTCTGGAGAAGAGCCTGCGAAGAATTTCGAGCAGCGCTCTCAGCCGGTAAGTTCACAACCGTCCACGCCACAGAAAGGCGGTGACGCGCAAGGTGGGGGCCATCAAGCGGCTGGTGGACCAGGTGCATCGGGGCAAGGCGGACCTAAGCCACCCCCAATGCTGCCGGCTAATGTTGCTTACGATCTTTCTCTACAACATCCACGTTCTGTCTTCCAGCTCCTGAAGCAGCAGTATTCGCGCTACACGCCCGAAATGGTCGAGCGCATCACGGGTATTCCGAAAGATCAATTTCTCAAAGCCGCCGATCTATTCACTTCAATTCGCAAGAACGGAGATACGAAAAAGGCTGCGACGATTATTTACGCGGTCGGTTGGACGCAACACACTTCCGGCACGCAAATCATTCGCACGGCCGCGATGTTGCAACTCCTTCTCGGTAATGTCGGTCGCGCAGGCGGTGGTGTGAATGCGCTACGCGGTCATTCAAATATTCAGGGCGCCACTGACATGGGCGGTGTCTTCGATATCTTCCCCGGCTATCTGAAGATTCCCGCTCCCGCGGACGTCGACCTGGCGACTTTTCTCAAGCGCACAACTCCAACTTCTTCAAAGCCGGCGGAATGGGACTCTTACAACTACTGGTCGAATACGCCGAAGTTCATGGTCTCTTTTCTGAAAGCCCTCTACGGCGACTCAGCAAAGAAAGAGAACGATTTCAACTATCACTATCTGCCCAAGATCGATCGCAAGTTCTCCTGGACAGAAATGTGGGACGAAATGTATGCCGGGAAAGTGAAAGGCCTGTTTGCTTTTGGCATGAACGGCGTAGCGATTGGTCCAAACTCGCACAAGAACATCGAAGCACTTAAGAAGGCTGACTTTCTTGTGGTCTGCGATATTTATCCGGAAGAGACAGCCGAGTTTTGGAAGTCTCCCGGGATTAGCAAAGACGATATGAAGAACATCAATACTACTGTTTATCGTCTTCCCGGGGCAGGCTTCGCTGAAAAGGATGGCACGTTCGTTAACTCCGCGCGCTGGTTGCAGTGGAAGTATGTCGCTGTTCCACCGCCGGGGAATGCGAAAGTGGATCAGGAAATTGTCGCGCGCATCTTTTTGAAGGTGCGCGAACTCTATCAGGCGGAAGGCGGCAAGTTTCCCGATCCGATCCTGAACCTCACGTGGCCTTACACGACTCCGCGGAATCCTTCTCTGGCTGAAGTAGCGAAGGAAATCAACGGCAAAGCTCTGTCGGACCTCACCGATGACACGCAGCCTGGAATAACGATCAAGGCCGGACAACAAGTGCCCGGGTTTGCCTGGCTGCGCGACGATGGCACGACGGCTTGCGGCAACTGGCTGTATTCCGGTTCATGGACCGAAGCTGGGGCAATGATGCAACGACGCGGCACTGACGATCCGTCAGGACTGGGTATCTATCAGAACTGGGGCTGGTCGTGGCCCGCAAATCGCCGCGTGATGTACAACCGGGCATCGTGCGATCCGTCCGGCAAGCCGTGGGACATGGAACGCAGGCAAGTTTGGTGGAGCGAAGCGCAACAGAAATGGGTCGGCAATGACGTGCCCGATTTCAAAGCCGATTCGAAACCCGCCGATCACATGGGACCCTTCATCATGAACCCGGAAGGCGTCGGGCGCATCTTTGCTCCGCTCGCAGCTTTCGCGGATGGTCCATTTCCGGAACACTATGAG
The DNA here is from genome assembly GCA_046730815.1 of Acidobacteriota bacterium. Classification (GTDB taxonomy): domain Bacteria; phylum Acidobacteriota; class Blastocatellia; order Pyrinomonadales; family Pyrinomonadaceae; genus PSRF01. The sequence goes on along the minus strand of JBKPJS010000764.1, from coordinate 17,047 downwards.
CCGGTCGAGAGTCCCGTCGCGAACCCGCTTCATCCACAGCAATCGAATAATCCGGTCGCTAAGAAGTTCAAGTCCGATATGGACAAACTCGGCACGCCGGACCAGGGCTTCAACATCGTCTGCACCACGTACCGTCTGACCGAGCACTATCACTATTGGACCAAGAACAATCCGATGAACGTCCAACTCGTGCCGGAGCCATTCGTTGAAATTCCGGCGCAACTCGCCGACGAGATGGGCATCACGGGCGGCGAGAAAGTGAAAGTCTCGAGCGCTCGCGGCATCTACGTCGCGAGGGCAATGGTTACAAAGCGGATCAAGCCGATGGTGATAGATGGGAAGAAAACCTATCAGATTGGCATTCCGATTCACTGGGGCTATCGAGGCATTGCGGAGGATGAGGGCAAGACTTCGTTAATGACGGCGAATCAACTCTCGCCGGCTGCCATCGATCCGAATGCCTACACACCGGAGTTCAAAGGCTTCCTGGTAAAACTGGAGAAAGCATAGAAAGGAGGGCATGAGATGAGTAATCCACGAACATTTCAGATTCAGGAAATCTCGGCCCATCCTGGGCCGGTGCCGGGGCAGGGAACTCAACGCGCCGTTCAGGTCTGCAAATACATCGACGTGAGTACCTGTATCGGTTGTAAGGCGTGTGAAGTCGCGTGCGTCGAGTGGAACGATCATCCGTTTCGCGAAACGACATTCGACGACACCTATCAGACGATGCCGTCGACGGAGTGGAACTATTGGAACCTGATCAAGTTTGCCGAAGAAGAACGCGACGGCAATCTGATGTGGCTGATGCGCAAGGACCAGTGCATGCACTGTGAAGATCCCGGTTGCTTGCGGGCGTGTCCAGCCGACGGCGCCATCATCAAATACGAAAATGGTATTGTCGATTTCCAGCAGGAAAACTGCATCGGGTGTGGTTATTGCATTTCGGGCTGTCCGTTCGACATTCCGAAGTTCAATGAGAAGACAAAGAAAGTCTACAAGTGCACGCTCTGTTCTGATCGCGTCGGGCAAGGACTTGAACCGGCGTGTATCAAGGCGTGTCCAACCGGGTGTCTTCACTTTGGTACCAAGGACGACATGGTCCAGATTGCGGGACTGCGTGCGAAACAATTACAAGAACACTCTGGCTTCGCTAATGCAGGCGTTTACGATCCACAAACAATCGGTGGTACTCACGTCATTTACGTCCTGCATGACATCAACAATCCCGAGCGATATGGTCTGCCTAAAGCCCCAGTGATACCTCCGAGCTACACGTACTGGAAATGGCTCGCGAAGCCCGCCGGATTGTTGATGGCTGGACTCGGAGTGCTGGCAGTCTTTTTCCATCGAGTAGCTGTTGGTCCAAAACTGCCGCAACCCGAAACACTACCGCCTCTTGAATCACAACCCGATTCAGTTGAAGCAAAGCGAAAGGAGCAACCATGAGCACTTCGGTTGAACGTTTTGACGAGCGTGCCCGGCGCGAAGCTGATCGCATCGGGACTACCGTTGTTCACCGTGGCGAGCTTCTGCGCCATCCGGTTTACACGCGCGTGCTGCACTGGCTCGTTGCCATCTCTTTTGTTCTATCGTTGCTCTCAGGCTTTGCCATCTATTCGCCGTGGCTCTATCGATTCCTGACACCGATCTTTGGTGGTGGGGCGAGGACGCGCCTTCTGCATCCGTGGTTTGGGTTGTTCTTCGTTGTTTTCTTCGTGTTCCAGTTTCTGAATTGGCTCACGCCAATGTTGTGGAATGACGATGACACCCGCTGGCTAAAACGTATCAAGCAGTACACAAGAAACACGCACGATATCGAGCCGGCGGAAGTCGGATTTTTCAACGGCGGTCAGAAGCTTTACTTCTGGCTCATCGTTGTAAGTGCTGTGCTCTTTCTTATCACTGGGCTGCTGATGTGGTTTCCCGATGTCACCCCGCGCTGGGTCGTTGCAGTGAGCTACGTCATCCACGACATCGCAGGATTGCTCATGCTGGCCGGATTCATCATTCACATCTACGAAGGAACGGCGGCGATACCCGGCACTTTTCGCTCGATGATTAACGGCACAGTGACGGAGAAGTGGGCCTGGACTCATCACCCTGGGTGGTATCGCGCCATAACAGGTCGCGATGCTCGCGAGAGTTTTGAGCGTGAGAAACGTCGCCAGGCAGATCGCGAGCGGGCCATCGACGACTGGGAACGCGATCAAGACATGCGCGATCGGGTGTAAGAACGACCGACAAGCGGAGTGCTCTCTGAATTCCTCTGCGCAATCTCTGTGTCTCCGTGGTTAAGGTCAGACAAAGAATAACCACAGAGACACAGAGATTGCGCAGAGAAGTCCACGCCAATTCACCACTATCGAGTAGGGAGGACTTATGCGTACCGTTTTATGTCTTACCTTAACCTGCGTCATTGTGTTGCTTGTTATACCGACCGCTTTCGCACAAAGTGATAATTCGACCGACCCGCTGGTGCGCATCCTCGTTACGAAAGGTGTGCTGACGACCGAGGAAGCTCGTGGAATCGTGACTAATGCGTCGCCCGCCGAACAACGTGATCGCCTGGCAGTGCTGCTGCGTGATAAAGGTGTGATCTCGGCTGCGGAGTTTGAAGCGACGCGAGCGAATACGCCAACGACCAACACTGCGGTGGCACTGGTGACTGCCGATTACAAAACGAGCAGTTCAGAACCACCGGCAGCCGCCCCACAATCCTCGCCGCCGCCAGTGATAGCCGCTGTTGCTCCTGTTCGATTGCTGGGCATCGACGCGCCCAAGCGCGAAGGTTTGATACCGGACATCAAGCTGGGAACTGGCGCTCGTCTCAAGTTGTACGGCATTTTCAAGACCAGCCTCATTCACGACTCATCATCGCCGCAGGGAAATGATTTTCCGCTTCCGCTTCTGGCCGCCGACACTGGTCCAAACAACTCGCCGGAATTTCATGTCAGGGCGCGTGGCTTACGCCTGGGTGCGAATTTTGAATGGCTGGACATCGCCCCGAAGACGACGCTCACCGGCAAGTTTGAATTTGACTTTGAAGGCGACTTCACCCGCGTGAACAATCGCAACATCTCGTCGATTCGATCCAGCCAGCCTTCTATTCGTCTGGCGTGGGTAAGAATCGATCGCAGGTTCGGCGAGAATGACAGTGCCTTTGCTTTGTTTGGTCAGGACTGGACGCCTTTTGTTTCGTCAACCATGCCGAACATGATTGAGAATACAAACTTCGGCGGCTTGGGTTACGGCGCCGCGTATACGCGAATCCCGCAAGCTCGTTTTGGTCTCAATCATAATTTCGGCGGGTCCCGCTCCGTCAGGTTTGGACCAGAGATCGCGATCGTCCTGCCTGCCTTTGGGAATTTGCCGACCGATGTGGCGAACCAATTGGCGTTTGGCGAGCGCCAGGGAGCAGATTCGGAGCAACCGGGCGTACAGGGGCGAGCAGTGCTCCAATGGCAGCTCGACAAGGCGGCGAACGTATCTCCGGCGCAGTTTATCGTCAGTTTCGAACACGCCAGGCGAACGGCGATTGTTACGGCAGCCAATGTGCCGGCCGGCTTCAAGAATGCATTTCCGAGTGGAGCAGAGGTCAGTAGCAGCAGCAACGGTTACTCAGCCGAAATTCAATTGCCGACGCGCTTCGTCACCGTTGTCAGTAAGTATTACGCCGGGTCCGACCTGCGATTCTTTTTCGCTGGACAACTGCTCTCTAATTTCAACGACACCTTCGGCCTGACCAGCACTGCGACGGCCGCTTCTATCGACGGCGCATCGACTGTCGTTTTTGGTTTGCTCAACGGGGTACCGGTCGTCGCGCCGCAGAGACCTGTGCGCGCGCAAGGTGGATTTATTCAGTTTGGTTTTCCGCTGTCGCGCATCTTCGACGCGGATCCAAAAGGGCGCAATGCCGGATGGACCGCTTACCTTTATTACGGCGACGATCAAGCAGCAGCACGCGACGCTCGGCGTTTTGGTGGACGCGGCACTCGCAGCGATCTTTTCTCGGGTAATCTTCAATACAAATGGAACCAGTGGGTAACGTTCGCTTACGAGCAAGGTTACTACCGCACGCGAGCTGACAATCGTGCCGGCGCGTTGCCGCTTTTTCGTGGCATCCCGAGCTTCACGACGCACAACATCAGATCCGAGTTTGCCGCGATCTTCAGTTTCTAGATTGGACCCACCCGAGAGAAGGTCCATACATGAGCGAAGAAAGGAAAGTCTCCGCCAAGAGTTCGGCCCGAACCGGAAAACCGCCGGCGATTGAAATATTCCTGGATCGCTACGTGGGAAACGGGATTCATCTATTTCTTTCCTTCCTGGCGATCGTGATCGTAATCGCTGCCGCGATAGCGACAGTGGACATTCTTATTCGAGACTTTCCACAGCTCTGGCGCCAAACTGGTAATGAGTACGATGTATTACACCGCGTCATCCAAAGTATTCTGCTGGTGGCGATTGCCGGTGAGCTCGGTCTATTGCTTCTGTTTCATCGCGCCGGCGCGGCGATCGAGGTAATCATCTTCGTAGTTGCGAGAAAAATGGTAACCCCTGACATTTCGGGAGTCGAGCTTTTGCTGGGCACGGCTTCGCTGGTTGGCTTGGTAATTGTTCGACATTATTTTATACGCGACAAGAACGCATCAACGTAACCGTTTTACAGCTTTACGTGATTAGCCATGATTTACATGTATCCTGATAATCCTGTAAACCCTGTCCCAAGGATCGAAATGAACTACGACGACATAGGCATTGCCGATTCGGAAATACCGCGAGCGCGTGAACCCATCTTTCAACATCTGTTGAAAACGTACGCCAGTGAAGCGAACAAACTGAACTCAGTATGGTCGAAGTTTAGTACGGATGATCTTGACTTTCGACCGCACGCGCGTTCAAGCACGGTGCGTGAGATAATCGAGCACGAACTGCTTTCCGAGCGACGGTTTTTTGCCGAGTTTCTCGGGTTCCCGGAGCCCCCGGCGGAAGCAGTTCTGCCCGAAACGCGCACGCCGCCGGGTTACGCGGCACGCATGCTCGAATTATCGCGCGCTCGGCTGAAGTTTATGGCTGACAGGGATCAGGAATGGTGGTTAATAGTCGTGCCATTTTTTGACGTCGAGCGCGAGCGTATTTGGATTTTTTGGCGCCGTGTTTTGCATACTGTGCATCACCGGACTCAGTTGACTGTCTACCTGCGTCTACTCGATAAGCAAGTACCGTCAACTTACGGGCCCACTGCGGATGTTAGTTGGAAAGGCGCTGACCCGACGCGTAGTGTTGAGGCGGCCGGTAGAAAGTGATCGCATGAATGCTCGGAAACCAACAGTTGTCGCGGTTAGCGGCTTTTCATCCAACGTCGGTAAGACGACGCTCGTCTGCGAACTGTTAAAACGGCTGCCCGGTTGGGAAGCAATTAAACTGACGCGAGGTCATTATCGATCGTGCGGCAGAGACCCGGTAGGATGTTGTGTAAGTGATTTGATCCGTGATGAGCCGGTAATTCGATCGGGCCGGACCGCAAACTATGAGGCCGGCAAAGACACGGGGCACTTCTGGGACGCAGGTGCATCGAATGTGCATTGGGTAATCGTCACAGACGATCAGGTAGAACACGGAATCAGGGAAGCGCTCGCACTAGTAAAAGCTGAGGGCGTCGTGATCGAAGGCAATAGCTTTCTTGAGTACGTTACTGCCGATCTCGCCATCATGTGTGCTCGTGCTGAAGGCGGTAAAGTAAAAGCATCGGCACGCGATGCTCTGTTGAAGAGCGACGCTTTATATTTATCCTCGCTCGATCGTGATGCTGTCTCTGCACGAAAGCAATTCGAAGAATGGCAGGCGCGTCTCCCGCTCGATTTTCACTTCGATGGTTTGCCGATCTTCACCCGGGATGACATTCCGCACTTGCTGCCGCAGATTTATCAACGCGCTAACGTACATGCGTAGCCATCATGGCACCGAACGATACGGACAATTCAATAAGAAAGCACGTGCTCTACCTTTTGAGAGGTGGCGGCGCTCATCTTTCGTTTGACGACTTCGTGGCCAGCTTTCCCGCGGATTTATGCAATCGTCAGGTCGAGGGGCTACCGTATACACCCTGGCAAATTCTGGAACACATGCGCATTGCGCAGTGGGACATACTCGAGTTCAGCCGCGATGCGAACCATGTCTCGCCTGAGTTCCCAAAGGGTTATTGGCCTAAGCAAGACGAACTGGGGACGCCGGCGTTATGGCAGAAAACGATTGAGGAGTTTCGTAACGATCTGACACAGATGGAAGCACTCGTCGAGAGTGAGTCAACCGATTTGTACGCGAAGATACCGCACGGCGATGGCCAAACAATCTTGCGTGAAGCACTCTTGATTGCAGATCACAATGCCTACCATCTCGGCGTGCTGGCAGTAATAGCGCGGATTGTAAAAGCCGTGCCTGAATAGCCGCGAAGAAGCACCAAAAGGCACAAAATGATCTACGCTGATTTTGTGCCTTTTTGTGCTTTTTTTGTGGTTCGCGTCTCGAAGATTAATTGTCACAAGAGTGGCCGCTAAGGTGTTCTGATAGTGAACGATATACTTCCAATCTCTTTTAACAACTAGGCAAACAGAGCGATCTTTTCACTGACGAATCGGGAGAAAAGTCATGACCAGCATATCTCAGGATGTGCGCTATAGCCTCCGCATGCTGCTAAAGCACAAGGGTTTTACCGTCGTGGCCGCGCTGACGCTGGCACTCGGCATTGGTGTCAATACAGCGATGTTCAGTGTGCTGAATACGTTTCTGTTTCGCTCGCTACCCTACCCGCAGTCCGAACAATTGGTGAGAGTATGGCGCACGTCGCCACACTCTCAGAGCTGGCCGTTTTCAGCAGCGAACTTCTTTGACCAGCACGACCAGAACAGCGTCTTCGAGAAGATGGCCGCCTACAACTTTGTCAGCCGCAACCTGACCGAACAGGGACAAACGGCGGAACGTTTGCTCAGTCTCGCGGCAACCGCCGATTTCTTTCCGCTGTTGGGCGTGGCGCCGTCGCACGGTCGCGTATTCAAACCTGAGGAGTTCGAGCCTGGCGCTGACAACGTTGTCGTCCTTACCGATCGTTTTTGGACGCGCCGTTTTGGAAGCGATCCAAGCATTGTCGGACGCACAATTCAGCTCGACGGAAAGACAGTCGAGGTAGTAGGCGTGATGCCTCCCGGATTCGAACATCCTCTCCTTTGGGGTCCCATGGATATCTACCAGCCGCTCACGTTTACTAAGGAACGAAGAACCAATCGCGGCAACAACTATCTCTCTTCGCTTGGTCGCCTCAAGCCAGGCGTCTCAATTAAGCAGGCCGAGCAAAGTATGGTTACTCTGGCTGCGAATATCGGCCAGCAGAATTCGTCGAATGAAGGCGAGAGCGTGCGACTTGAGCCGCTTCAGCGATCGATGTCCGACAGCATCTCCAGAACTGTCATGTGGTTCACATTTGGACTGGCAGGTTTTGTGTTGCTGATCGCGTGCGCAAACCTGGCTAACCTTCAGCTCGTTCGCACGGCGGCGCGGTCGCGCGAGCTGGCTGTCCGCGCAGCACTCGGCGCTGGTCGCTTACGACTGCTGCGACATTCGCTTACCGAGAGCATCGTTGTCGCGCTAATCGGGGGAATAATCAGTCTCGTTATCGCCCTCGTGGCGGTTCGATTCATCAGCAATCGCCTGTTCACCGATTTGCCCGGCGCGAATGTACAACTCGATTACAAAGTTTTCGGCTTCGCGCTGGTGTGCTCACTGTTGACAGGAGTGCTTTTCGGGACGGTTCCTGCATGGTTAGCCTCGCGGGCGGATGTGAACCAGGCGCTGCGAGACAGTTCGCGGGGAAACACTGCGGGACGATCGCAGCACCGGTTGCGACACACGCTCATCATCGGTGAAGTGGCCTTTGCGTTTGTATTGCTGGCCGCGGCGGGATTGTTCCTGCGTGGCTTGCAGCGCTTTATTAATTCAGATCCGGGCTGGCGTGTTGATGGACTGCTGACGGCGCAGATGAGCCTTCGCGGAGATAAATACAAAGAAGATAAGCAACGCGTTGCTTTCCTGACCGAATTGGAAAATCGCCTTAGCACGCTGCCCGGTGTGGAGCACGTTGCCATTGGTGGTTCGAATCCGGTCTATGGTTTCAACAGCAGTAGTTCATTCCTGATCGAGGGGCGACCCGAGCCTCCGCCCGATAAGTATCCGGAAATGTTTTTTGAACCGGCAAGTATCCACTATTTCGAGGCCCTCGGCGCTCGTTTGCAACAAGGGCGTACTTTTAACGAAGCCGACGTGGCTGATCACCCTCGAGTCGTTATCATCAATGAGACAACCGCTCGTACCTTTTGGCCCAACGAAAACCCGATCGGAAAACGCATAAGTAATACTGGTCCAAAGAAAGAGTTTGCTGAAGTAGTCGGCGTAGTTAATGACCTCGCCTTTCCCGGTAGTCTGGGAGAGCCGTATACACGCTATGAAGCGTTTGTTCCGTTGGCGCAAACTGCTCCCAACTACCTAATGATCGTTCTGCGTACCTCCGCGAATTCGGAAATGATTGGTAACAGTCTGCGCAACGCGATTGCCGGACTGGATCCCAATCTACCTGTTTACCGGATTCGCACGGCGCGAGCTGCGGTCGATCAGGGCCTGGGCAGTATCTCGTTGCTGGGAAGCTTGCTGGGAGCGTTTGCTACAGTTGGTTTGATCCTGGCGGCGATTGGGATTTATGGCGTCGTCTCGTACACGGTCGTGCAACGTACTGGAGAACTCGGAATTCGTATGGCTCTCGGAGCGCAGACTCGCGATGTTTTGTGGCTAGTGTTAGGCAAAGGCGCGGTCCTGATCCTGATTGGAGCGGTGTTCGGGGTCGCGGGCGCGTACGGTGTATCAAGACTATTGATTTCGCTCATTCCATCATTGCCAACACGTGATCCACTGATTCTAGCGGTAACGGGTCTTGTTCTCGTGGTGGTGGCGCTGCTGGCTTGTTACATTCCGGCGCGTCGCGCAACGAGAGTCGATCCGCTGGTGGCGCTCAGGTCAGAGTAAACAGGGAAGCGGTGAGACCTTAAACTGCGAGCGACAACAGATTGGTCGTAAATTAATCGCGCACGTTTAGAATCTTTCCGGATGCCTTATCCAATTCTACGGTCTTTCCTTTGGAACGATCTTCCAAAAACAATATCCGTTGCCCGTCGATCAAGGGGAGGCGAAATCCACTAAATGAAAGCGCGTATTGCTTCTGTGGGTCTTCCTCCTGCCACACGTATTTTCCAGTTTGCAGATCAATCTTCGCGAAGAGATTCGCAGCGGACAAATATGCGTAGCTTGCTTCAAGAGTGGCCGGACCGATATTGAAACCATTTATCGGTGCGGCCCACTTCGGTTTCAGTGTCTTCTGATTCAGTCGCAGCAGATACCCCCAGCCAAACTCCCCGTCGCTTGCTTCATAGACCAGGAGCAAATCCCCCTCGTATTCCAGGAAGTAGAACCTCACCATGTGGCCATTACGGCCCACCGGCAAACTGAAATTTCTGGGCCGTGCTTTACCGCTACTACTCTCCGCATAACCGTCAGCCCTGATCGTGTACCCGCCATCCTCAGTTTTGAACATAAAGAATGACCGGTATCCGGGATCCCCGATGCCACCGACGGTCCTGAAATTTCGTTGTTCAGCGGAAGCGGTCCCTTCACTATCCTGCGCTCGCGCCGGTACGGCCGCTGCAATTAGAACCAAAAAACCTATTGCGGCAATCCTCATTTTTCCTCCCAACCGGGGCCATAGCTAGTTTAAACGATGAACAGCGAAGGAAAACAGATCCTATTTGGTGTAGGTCTCGCGCGGGCATTGGATGAGACGTGCAAATCTATTAGTATCAACGCCTTTGCACGAAAAGTACCTCTGAGGGCCTCGGAAGAAAAATGCTTCTCGCGCAAGCCGCAAGAGCGCGAAAGAAACCCTTTAGAAACGCGGCAGCGCTTTGCGCCTTTGCGCGAGAGATCGTCTTGCATAGCAGAACCGAGCCATCCACAGATTTCGCAGATGAAGTGAAACAGTCTGCGTAATCTGTGCATGGTTTTTACTACCGCAGCAAGAAGTTTCTGACACAAAATCAGCCTAAACCCCTTGGTGCTTTTGTGGCTAACATTTCTTGCTGGCTTCCATTCGTTGCTATACCATCCGCGATATGATTTCTCACTCCAAATCTTCGGTTCTTCGTCTTCTGACTATTGCGATCGTACTCCTCGTCTCAAACGTCATTCGAGCGCAAGAAGACCCGCTTAGAACGACCGCCGGTGATGGTCCGAAGGACAAAGAAACGGAGCAACGTCAGGAACTTGAAAAGAAAACGCTCGCTCTTTTGAACGAGATTGCGTCGGCAGCATGGAGTTTAAAGCTGCCGGAGAATCGCCTTTTTGTAATGGCGAGTGCTGGAGATTTACTTTGGCCCTTCGATGAGAAACGCGCACGTGCTCTTTATTGGGATGCGCTCAACTCCCTCAATTTAATAACTCCGGCAGTTCGAACAACTGGCGAAAGCCTGCCTAAGGCTGAGCGAGACAAGATCGTGCAGGCCTATTTCTCGGTCTTCAGGTTGCGGCAACAACTACTGCGGCGAATCGCGCACAGAGATTCTCAACTCGCCCTGGAGATGTTACGTGCGACACGCCAAGTCGCGCCACGACAGTTTGGACCAGAATTTCCCCTTCCTGATGATCGTCAGCTCGAACAACAAATTGCCAGTGAAGTTGTTTTGCGTGACCCGGCGCACGCCTTGCAGGTTGCGCGTGAGAGTCTTGCTAAAGGACTCACGTTGGAGTTGCTGAATCTTTTGCGCCCACTCAACGAGCAGGACTCTGAGAAGGCGTCACAGTTTGCCGGCGACATCATCGCCAAACTGCAAACTACCAACGTTGCCACGGACTTTCGTGCCTCCATTATTGCGCTTCACCTCTTGCAGGCTAGCAGGATACCGGATGTTAATGGACCCGCTAATGTGCTCTCTCTCGGAAGCGCAAAGGTGCTAAGTCTCAATGATGAGCAGAAAAGAACTCTGGTGGAGATTTTGACAAACGCGGCGCTCAGTGTGTCGGCTAATGCAAATCTGCTTTATGATCTCTCTGGCGTGACGCCGGAGATTGAGCGGTTTTTTCCGGAACGGCGCGCGCCCCTTGAACGAAAGCTCGCAGCCTTTAACCAAACGCTGAGCAAAGAAGATCGGGACCAGCAGACTTATGACACGTTGATTCGTCGTGGCATGCCGGAAGAAATCATTCGCCGCGCCGCTGCGGCGGATAATAGCACGCGGCAGTCGCTGTATTACCAGGCGGCAACAATTGCGGTTGCCCGTGGGAAGACTGATTCGTTTCGCGAGTTCCTGAGCAAAGAGATAAGCGACGTTGGAGAGCGCAGGAAAGTTCTTGATTCACTTGATGGTGAGGAGATTAGCGTTGCGGCAGGCAGAAAACAGCTCGATGAATTACGGAAGCTGTTGCCAAGGATCCGGCGCAAGGAAGAACGAGCTCGGGCTATGGCTGAGCTGGCGCTGATGCTGAAAGAGAAGGGTGAAAACGAAGAAGCCGCCAGTTTGCTTGATGACGCGGCGTCGTTGATTAAGACGGATCTAAACGACGAGAGGCAGACGAATGCTTTACTGACTTTGTTGTGTGCCTATGCGGTGATCGATCCCGCGAAAGCGTTTGCACTCGCCGAGCGAACCGTAGACCACGCCAATAGTCAGATTTCGCTGTTGATGCTGGTGGACCGGGTCGTTAAGAGCGGAGCCGTCAAAAAGAGTGAAATCATTCTGGAACAGGGGGGAATAATGCCGCTTGATTTCCTCGTCTTCAAATATGGAAAAGGTGTGGCCGCGTTAGCTAAGGCGGATTTTAATCGAACGAGGGCTTTGGCTGACCGGTTCGAGCGCAATGAGTTGAGGCTTATGGCGCAGCTAATGATAGTCAAGGGACTGCTTCAACAACGTGAAACTCCAACAGCCCCCAGGTTTGAGGTAGTGCAAATGTAACGAGCGGGAACCGCCACAAAGAAGCATCAAAAGCACGAAGAGTTCAGCGGAAAAACCTGTGGTGCTTTTTGTGCTTCTTTGTGGCTGGCGCTTAATCCGCGGCTGGTAGTTTGACGTAAAACGTCGATCCGGCGCCGGGTTGGCTTTCGGCCCAGATCTCGCCTTGATGGCCGACCACGATTCTTTTCGCTATAGCCAAACCCAAACCCGTGCTCGGTTCGCCTCTGGTGCTGCGCACGCTCATTTTTTGGAACGGCTTAAAGAGCCGGTCCATCTCCTCCGCTGGGATTCCCTGACCCTGATCCTGTACCGAGATCAGTGCGCCACGGTCCGTACGGTTCAGCCCCACGGTCACAACCGTATGCGGGTGCGAGAACTTGATTGCGTTCTGAAGCAGATTGTTCAGGACTTGTTCAATCTTGTAAGTGTCGATCAGGAGCGTTAGCTGTTCATCCTTACAACTGAGTCTCAAGTCGATCTCTTTTTCCTGGGCGAGCAGCCGGTTCAGTTGGACGTTCTTGCGGACCAACTCAACAATGTCAGCGGGTTGCAGGTCTAACTGTAATTTTCCGGCGTCGATGCGTGAGATGTGAAGCAGATCCGTGATCAGTTTTAGCATGAAATCGCTATTGCGGCTGACGGCCAAGACCATCTCGCGCTGCTGCGCGGTGAGAGGACCGAAATTTTCGCCTAGCAACAGCCGGCTGTAACCGTCGATCACCTGGAGCGGATTGCGTAGATCGTGAGCGGCCATCCCAATGAACTCGTTCTTCTGCTCATTCAACTTCTCCAGCTCGATCGTTCGCTTAACCAACTCACGCTGGAGTGTCATTAACTCATTATTCATGAGCGCGAGTTCGTCGTAACGGTCACTATCTACATTCGCGAATTCTCGCGGATCCACAACGCTTTGCAACGCCGGCAAGCGGCGAGCAGAAGTAAGCCGCTCGCACATAGTTGCCAGGCCCGATGGCGTTGTGGCCGCGGTAATCAAGAGACCATCGTCTACGACATACCCGGCGAAGTGGAGCAGTTTGATGTCTGATTCGATCACTACATTTAGTTCCCAGTCAAAAGCGGCTTGTCGCTGTTGCACTGCATCCAAAAACCCACGTGCTTTCTCCGCGCAGTCTCGATGGACCAGTTCGAAGAACGTTGTAGATGCCGGGATCCCCAGACCATCGTAGATGACCTGTAGCACCGTACCTTCTTTGTCACAGATAAAGGCAACTGCCATCAGTTGTTCTTTGGCAATAGCACTCATTGTCGGGAACCTCCGGCATGGAGTTGGTCCACGAGGTAAATAGCTTGCTGCGCATCGGCCGCATATAGATCCGCTCCGAGTTGCCGCCATAAATCCGGGTCCAGGTGGAACGGATAACCGCCGACCATTATCTTCGTATCGCCCCACCCTTCGGTCTTCCGGGCCAGTATGATCAACTCCTCCACTGCGCGAAGATGAAAAGTCATAGTGGCCGAAATTCCGAGCACCTGTGCTTTGCGCTCGGCTACCGCCTGCACGACGCTCGCAGCCGGAGTGTTGGCGCCCAGGTAGTAAGTGTCCCAACCTTCCATCTCGAAGAAATCAGCCACCATTCGCACGCCGAGTTCATGCAGTTCGCCGGCGACGCTCGTGGCGACCATGGTGCGGCCCACTCGTTCCGTGCGGAAGATGCGTGGGTAAAGTTGCGCCATGATGAACTGTGTTGACGCAGTGCAATAATGCTCATGTGCCACGCTGATTTTATTCATTTGCCAAAGGCGGCCAATCTCCCGCTGCGTGCGCTGAAAAACGTGCAGGTAAATGTCCTTTGGATTGATGCCCGCCTCGACTGAGTCGAGCACTAACCGGGCAGCCAGATGTCGCTCACCCCGCAGCAGCAGGGCCAGGTAATTCTCTGCCAGTTCCCGATGCGGACCATCGTCGATCAGCGTGGGAAGCTCGGTGGGAAACTCCGGCAAACGGTTTAGCCCGGCATCGATAAACTTGCGAACGGGTGCGCCGGTCTCGTGAGGAAGACTGCGTTCGATCACTTCGCGCATGCATTCAAGATTTCGTGCCAGGTCCGTGGCGGGAATTCCGCGCGTCGCGAGCATCACCTTGGCCCAACTCACGTAAGCAGCAAACAGAGCGGGACTGGACGCAACGAGAGCCTCGGCCAAATACGAGAGATGGTAGCGTGCGTCCTGGCGGCATTTTTCACGACCTGCCTCGCCATAACGCGAAGCCAGTTCGGGCTGCAACTCATATTGGCGCGCGGTGATCGCCTCTGCGAGGGCATCGCGCTGCGTGTGAATTCTTCCCCCAACTTCCTTCTCGTTGAACGGCATTGCCTTAGTTAAGATGAGACGTGATCGAAGAAGCGAAGTTTGGCGCTGTGGGGGACCAGTTTCAGACCTTTGGGAATGCCGTGATGTGAGTCACGGTATAAATGACTATGGTGCCAGGTAGTGAAACTCTGCTCGGTTTCCCAGTAAGTCAATAACCAGACCTCCCGCGGATCGTCGACTGGACTGATGACGTCCAGCCGGAGAAAACCCGGCACGTCTTCCACCAGTCGAGGACGATTAACAAAGGCCTCCTTGATCTGTTCCGCCATGTCATTGGCGATAGTGAATCTGCTCAACGCGACAAACATTAGACTATTTCGAGTTGCGACGGGCTCGGATGCAGGGTCGGGTCGGGTCGGAGTCTAGCAGAAAAAGCGGAGCGACGAAAACTGGACAGAAAAAAGCACAAAAAGCACAAATCCATCGGTGCTTTCTGTGCTTCTTTGTGGTTGAAGATGTCGTCAGGCAGCCACAGGCAGTGGTTGCGAATACGTGAACTCAGGAAAGAATTGTACGTCGGGGCTAATGTCGAAAACAGTATTCAGGCGTGTGACTTCGAATATTCTGTACAAACGTTTGCTCACGTTTATTAGTTTGAAGTCGATTCCTTTTGCGAGAGCCTCCTCGCGCAGTTGTAACAACACGCCAAGCCCGCGAGCATCCACGATTGTTACGTTTTCCAGGTTGAGAATGATGTCGCTGCTGTCGGACGCTGACTGCACAGCGCTGCGTAGCATTTCCGTATCACCATTAACAATCTGCCCTTCAAGGCAAAAAACTTCAACGGTGCCCAATTTTTTGGCGTGTATCTTCAACATGATGCCCCCAGTTTTCGCAGTTTGATCCGCTGTGTGTAGTGCGGCTACAAGTATTCCAACTGGTTAACGCTTAAGTTCCACTTTTCTTAACTGATCGTTACCAGTTTTTTTGCTGTTGAGTTAACACCGCCAGTCCGGCGTTTGGGTCAACTTATTTGATGGGGTGCTTACAGCGAGGCAGCTACCTCAATGATTCCGGACATAATTAGTCCCTCAATGACTGATATTATTCGCAAATGAGTGATTTCAGCAGGTGGCTACTTCACGAAGATCAAAGGGAGACTTTGGATTACCTCTTTGTACGGATAGTTCTTCGATTTATGTTGACTCTGCCGGACGGTTAGAAGCCCGCAAATGAGAATTACTCTCGCTTTACTGCTAACGATCTTTTCGTCGGCAACTATTCTTGCGCAGACAAATCAGTCGCTCGTGTTATCGCACGTGACAATAATTGATATGCCCGGCTCACAACCGAAGCCGGACATGACTGTTGTGGTTACTGGAAATCGCATCGCCAGCATCGGGCGAGATGGCCAAATCTCCGTACCGCAAATCGCACCTGGGGTTCGCTCGCCGCGCCTGCGTTGCTTAATGACCCTAACCTTCGTTATGTCCCGGTCAGACACAGCCGCAGCGTTAATTTAAAGGACGCTCGCTGCTGTTGAATCTGCTGCTAACAGATGAGGAGACGTTTAGCCGCAGATGAACGCAGAATACGCAGATCAGATCCAATCTGCGTTTATTTGCGGCTAAGATTAAAGCCGACGCTCTCCCACAGCTTTGCCGAATCGAACAAGCGGCCCTGAGCTATCACGTATCTAACCTTGCGGATGTTACTGATATTGTCGAGAGGATTTGCGTCGAGAATGATCAAGTCGGCTCGTTTACCAGTCTCAATCGTTCCTACTTCGTTATCAAGCTTCATAACGCGCGCAGGAGTGATTGTCGCTGCCTGAATTGCTTCCAGCGGCGTCAGCCCCGCTTTTACATACAGTTCAAGTTCACGGTAGAGCGTATGCCCGGGGACCCCCACGTCCGTACCGGCAACGATTGGAACACCGGCGCGATGTAGTGCGCCCACAAGTTTCAGCAGCACGCCCATTACCAAGTCTAATCCCTCAGCCTGTTCCGCCGCTTCGCCTTTTTTATTTATTTGCACAGTAAGTTCCGGGGAAATTTTGGTGACTCCGGGTTCAAAGGATGCGATTGGCCGGTTCATCGGCCGCAGCATCAACTCCAACACGGCAGCCGTTGGATCAATGACGGTGCCGTGCTCCTTGAAAAACTTGAGCGCGTATTTAACATTGGGCGCTTCCAAATTGATCGACACCGGCGGGCTGTTACGATCGCGATTAGGAAAGAAGCCGGTCAGAACATAATTTATGTGGTTGAGTTGATCCATGCCGGCTTCGACGGCTTGCAGCGCGTTCATCCCTTCGGGAACGTGGCCCGTGACCGTCATTCCCAGTCGATGCGCCTCCGCACAAATCACTTTTAGTGTTTCCAACTTTACGTTGTCCCTGATCTTGATTTGTTCGTACCCGGCGTCCTTGTAACGCTGAACCGCTGCACGCGCTTGATCAGGAGTTTCGACCTGAACATCGAATGAGTGATATTCATTCTTTCCGTCGATGTATCCAGCCAGCAGCATTCGTGGTCCAAGTCCGCGCTTCTGTTTCGCGGCGTCACGCAATGCGGTGCCAAACTCGATGTCATTGCCGACATCCCGTGCCGTCGTAATCCCTGCTGCCAGGTACGTTGGGCCAAACTCAACCTGGTAAAAATGCGAATACATGTCCCAGAGGCCGGGTAGCAGAAATCGTCCACTGACATCGATCAGCTTAGCGT
>JBKPJS010000763.1:0-7017 GCA_046730815.1 Acidobacteriota bacterium | reverse complement strand
AGCCATGCGCATTTTTTGTAGGGGTGGCCCTCCGTGGCCACCCTTCGTTTAATAGACCTAGACCGGGTGGCCACGGAGGGCCACCCCTACAATATGACACTCGTTAAAATCTGTGGCATCACGAATGTTGACGACGCACTCGCTGCGGTTGCGGCGGGCGCCGGCGCGCTCGGGTTCAATTTCTACAAACCCAGCCCACGTTACATCACGCCGGAAAGCGCACGCGAGATCGTCGAACAACTTCCTCCTTCGATTCTCACGGTCGGTGTCTTCGTCAACGACGAATCTGCCACACGTATAGCTGATGAGGCAGGCATCACAGCGCTGCAACTACACGGCGATGAGTCACCAGGCTGCTGCCGCGAGCTCGCCGCACATCGTTACGTAATCAAAGCGCTCGCAGTGTCAAACGACTTCGACATCGACGTGATTAAGTCGTACGAAGTTGAAGCGATCATGCTCGACACGAGAGACAACAAATTGCGAGGCGGTACGGGTCGAGTGTTTGACTGGTCGATCGCGCAGCAGGTCAGGCCGCTCGTTCCGAAACTCTTTCTCGCGGGCGGCCTGTCGTCGGAGAATATCGAAGAAGCCATTGCGACGGTGCGTCCTTATGCGGTCGATGCGTGTAGCGCGCTCGAAGACCGCCCCGGAAAAAAGAACCACGCGCGAATGCGCGCCTTCATCGAAACGGTGCGGGGTATTCAAACTTGACGATGCCCTACACTGGCAGGGTATCCTTGTCCTTGCCCCCGAGCCTAAAAACTTCAGATTGTCCTCCCCGAATAAGCTTATTTGATTTGTTGACCCCTACAGGTCTAATTATGAGTTCGCGTGCTGAAAAAGGACCGATAACACGACCCTCCGACCGTTCGCGCGGCCGCGTCCTGCTAATCGCAAGAGACAATCGCGTGCAATTTGTTGAAGCTTTCTCGGCGAGAGGCATCGACGTCTTCAGTGTTGCAAACGGTACGGCTGCCTTAGTCTCGCTTACCCGAACACGTCCTCACCTCGTCATCGGCGACGCTACAACTCCCGGGTTGAGAATCAAGGAGTTGGCAAAGATGCTCGCGCAGTCCGAAGATGGAGTTCCGCTTCTGCTGGTGGGCTCAGAACATTCGACGATTGAGATGCGGCGTGCGGCGATGATTGAAGGTGCTTTTGATTACTTTGCGTTGCCCGCTGAAGTTGATCTTTTGGTTGAGAGAACTCAGCAGTTAGTGCTGCTGCGGCAGAAGATTGATCTGCTAAGGGCCGACGCCGATTTGGATTCTTTGACGGGTCTCGCGAATCGTCGCCGGTTTCGTGTCGCGTTGTCGCGCGAGGTTGAAAGGTGGCGGCGCTATCGCGTGCCGTGCGCTTTGCTCATGCTCGATATCGATCACCTGAAGTCAATCAACGACAAGTTTGGTCATCCGGCTGGCGATATGGTGATCCGGCAGATCGCGCAGACGTTGAAGGAAGTGTCGCGCGACAACGATACGGCCGCACGTTTAGGTGGAGAAGAGTTTGCGCTGGTGCTCGCGGGAGTCGATCTCGAGAAGGCTGTGGCGGCAGCGGCACGATTGCGAGCGGTGCTTGGCGCCAAACGTGTCGAAGGAGTTGGTAGTGTTACCGTGAGCATTGGTGTCGCGGGATGTCCGGAGAGTGCGACTTCCGAGAGAGCGCTTTACTCGGCGAGCGATGAGGCACTATACGTTTCGAAGAATGCCGGTCGCGATCGCGTTTCAGTTGCACCGCCCCTACAGGAAAAATTGCCGGGAGTGTGAAAGCAATCCACAGATTACGCAGATGCCCTCCTCAATTCCACAACCAGATTCGCTTGGCCATTGGGGACGCTATGGTGGACGGTTTGTGCCCGAAACGTTGATGGCGCCGCTCGAAGAATTAACCGCGGCCTATCTCGCCAGCCGCGACGATGAATCGTTTCAGTCAGAACTCAAAAGCCTGTTGCATAACTACGCAGGCAGGGCCACTCCTCTCTTTCACGCGGCGCGCCTGACTGAGTACTGTGGCGGGGCGACGATCTATCTCAAACGCGAAGACCTCCTGCACACCGGCGCGCACAAAATAAACAACACGCTTGGCCAGGTGCTGCTCGCGCGTCGCATGAACAAGCAACGCATAGTCGCCGAAACCGGCGCGGGGCAACATGGCGTGGCAAGTGCAACTGTCTGCGCGCTGTTCGGATTGAATTGCGTGGTCTACATGGGCGCTGAAGACATGCGCCGCCAGGCCTTGAATGTCTTTCGCATGGAATTACTCGGCGCGGAAGTTCGCGAAGTAAACGCAGGCTCGCGCACGTTGAAAGACGCGATCAACGAAGCGCTGCGCGATTGGGTAACAAACGTTGGCGACACTTACTACCTGCTCGGCAGTGCGCTTGGTCCACATCCGTATCCGCTGATGGTGCGAGACTTTCAAAGCGTGATTGGACGCGAAGCACGGGCGCAAATTGTGGAGCAGGAAGGCCGCCTGCCGGATGTCCTTATTGCGTGTGTCGGAGGCGGATCAAATTCAATTGGATTGTTTCATCCGTTTCTGGCTGACACGGACGTAAAAATGATCGGTGTTGAGGCGGGCGGCTCCGGCAATGAGTTGGGCCAACATGCAGCTCGGTTCAATAGCGCCGGCGGTGGACGTCCGGGAGTGTTGCAAGGCACGATGAGTTATGTTTTGCAGGATGAGCACGGGCAAGTTGCAGCAACTCACTCAATCTCAGCCGGTCTCGATTATCCGTCAATCGGGCCCGAACACGCGTTTCTGCACGACTCGAATCGCGTCGAGTATGTTTCCATTTCCGACAGCGAGGCGCTCGAAGCGTTTCAACTTCTTTCCAAACTCGAAGGCATTATTCCCGCTCTGGAATCGGCCCACGCCGTTGCGCAAACGATAAAAGTTGCGAGAGACATGAAACGGGATCAGATCGTGATCGTGAACCTTTCCGGACGCGGAGATAAAGACGTAAATTCCGTTTCACAAGATTTACATGATTTGACATGATTTACATGTTAATCCTGAACAATTCTGTCAATCCTGTAAAATGACCTTCGTGGGACGTATCGAAGACGCTTTCAAGACCCTGAAGCAGCAAGGCAAAAAGGGAATCATCCCTTACATCACTGCCGGTGATCCGGACCTCGCTACCACCGAACAACTTCTGGTCACGTTATCGCAGGCTGGTGCGATGTTGATCGAGCTGGGTGTGCCATTTAGCGATCCGATGGCGGATGGACCAGTGATTCAACGCGCATCAGAAAGAGCACTCAAACACGGTTTTGGTTTGCAGGAACTGCTCGACACTGTCGCTCGTGCGCGAAAGCAAATTCACACTCCCATCATTCTGTTCAGCTACTACAATCCGCTCCTTCAGTTTGGCTTGAAGCACGTCGCACAGGCTGCAAGAGACGCGGGACTCGACGGTGTTTTAGTTACCGATCTCACTCCTGAAGAGTCCGGTGAATTCGAAACGGAGTTGCGCGCTTGTGAGTTGGACATGATCTTTCTCGTCGCACCCACTTCGACTGACGAACGCCTGAGGTTGGTGGCGGAGCACGCGCGCGGATTTATCTACGCTGTTTCTCGAGCAGGAGTGACGGGCACTCGCGAGAGTGTGAGCGCGGAGGCCGAAAAACTCGTCACTCGCATGCGACAGTTTTCAACTCTTCCGATCGCCGTCGGTTTTGGTATTTCAAACGCGGAGCAGGTCGCGGACGTGCATCGCTACGCTGACGCGGTTGTCGTCGGGTCGGCAATCGTGGCTGAGATGGAACGTTTGTCCGGCGCACCTGATCTTGCTGAGCGGATCGGTAAATTCCTGACGGAATTACAGGATTTACAGGATTAACAAATCCTGTTAAAGTGCACGCCCGATGCGTAAAACCTCACGAGGGGCCGTTTTCAAAAAACCTCACCTCTCAAGCGAAAATTACTGTTGCAAGTGTGAAACACTGTGTTATGCTCTGCTCACTTAAAGGGTCTGACCGGATTCTGAGAAGAGGAGCGGAAGAAAGCGATGTATGCCATGGCAGATGACCGAGTAAGTGCAGACCGCGGCCGGGCAGTTGAAGCCGCATTAGCAAACATTGAAAAGAAGTTTGGCAAGGGGTCGATTATGCGATTGGGCGAGCGCGAAGTGTCAGACATACCGGCGATTTCGACTACCTCGCTCAGCCTGGATGCGGCTGTTGGTGTCGGCGGAGTCCCGCGTGGGCGCATCGTCGAGATCTATGGACCGGAGAGCTCCGGCAAGACCACGCTGGCGCTGCATATTGTGGCGGAAGCGCAAAAAGCCGGCGGAGTCGCGGCGTACATCGATGCCGAGCACGCGATGGACGCTGAGTATGCGGGAAAGCTCGGAGTCGACATTGATCAGTTGCTGATCTCGCAACCCGATTCCGGTGAACAGGCGTTGGAGATCGCCGAAGCGCTCGTTCGCTCGAATGGAGTTGACGTGATCGTCGTCGATTCTGTGGCGGCGTTGGTGCCGCGCGCAGAACTCGATGGTGAAATGGGCGACTCTTTGCCGGGATTGCAGGCGCGTCTGATGTCGCAGGCGCTGCGCAAGCTCACGGCGATAGTGGCGCAGTCAAACACCTGTTTCATCTTCATCAACCAGATCCGCGAAAAGATCGGCGTCATGTTCGGTAATCCGGAGACGACTACCGGCGGGCGCGCCCTCAAGTTTTATTCTTCACTACGACTTGATATCCGGCGCATCGGGGCGATTAAAGACGGCGATCGCGTGGTTGGCAATCGCACGAAAGTCAAAGTGGCAAAGAACAAAGTCGCGCCGCCGTTCCGCGAGTGTGAATTCGACATCATGTATGGCGAAGGTATTTCGCGCGAAGGCGATCTGCTCGATCTGGCAGTGGTCCAGCGAGCGGTGGAAAAGAGTGGCGCCTGGTTTTCTTATAAAGGCGAGCGGCTTGGTCAGGGACGAGAGAATGCCAAACAGGCGTTGAAAGATCATCCCGAGGTGCTGCGACGAATTGAAAAGGAAGTGAAAATAAAGCTGGGCCTTCCAGTTCGGGAAGAACCCGAACCTTCGAATGTGAAGGCCGCCACGAAATAAATAAGACAGCCACCAAGAGGCACAAAAGCACAAATGTTGGGCTGAGGCTTTTAAGCTTTCCAATTATTTGTGCATTTTGTGCCTTTTTGTGGCGTAAACTGTCCCCGTATGGCATCAATCCCCATCAAAAACGGCACCGTCGTGACGATGGACCAGCACAATTCCATGGTGCGTGGCGATATCCTCATCAGCGATGGACGCATCGCGGAGATTGCCGGCTTCGGACAAACAGCCGATACAGTTGTAGACGCTCACGGTTGTGCGGTGATTCCGGGTTTTGTTCAAACACACATTCATCTCTGCCAGACACTCTTTCGCGGCGCCGCCGATGATCTCGCCTTAATCGATTGGCTGAAACAACGCGTCTGGCCCATGGAAGCAGCGCACTCTGCCTCCTCGATTGCAGCTTCTGCTCGCCTCGGTATCGCTGAACTCATCAAGGGAGGCACTACATGCGCGCTCACGATGGAGACGGTAAACCACACCGCCGAGGTTTTTAAGGTCGTCGAAGAAACCGGGTTTCGGGCCACTGTCGGGAAGTGCATGATGGACAAAGGTGACGAGGTGCCTGACGCCTTGCACGAGCAGACAGCGAATTCCATCGAAGAGTCAATCGCACTCCTTGAAGAGTGGCACGGCAAAGCCGATGGTCGTATCCGTTATTGCTTTGCGCCGCGGTTTGCCATCAGTTGCACACGCGATTTGCTCGAGCGAGTTGCGGAGCTCGCACGCGCGCGCGGCGTGATGATTCATACGCACGCTTCTGAGAACAGAACGGAATGCGAGTTGGTCCAGCAGGAGAGTGGGCTGCGCAACATTGCCTATCTCGATAGCCTCGGCTTGACTGGCCGTCACGTAGCTTTGGCCCACTGTGTTCATCTCAGCGTTGACGAAATCCAGACACTCAAGACCACCGGCACCAACGTGGTCCACTGTCCTTCGTCAAATCTAAAACTCGGCTCAGGCATCGCGCCGATCGCCAAGTTGCTCGAACAGGGAATCTCAGTGTCGTTGGGAGCGGATGGTGCCGCGTGTAACAACCGTCTCGATATGTTCACTGAAATGCGGACGGCGGCGTTGCTTCAAAAGGTGTTGCATGGTCCTGAGGCGTTGCCGGCGAATCGAGTTCTTCGCATGGCTACGAGCGACGGTGCGAGGGCAATGGGTTTGGACGCGGAAATCGGCAGCATCGAAGTCGGGAAGCGTGCGGATCTCTCGATCGTGAGATTGGATCGATTGCACGCGACACCGGCGAAGGACGTGATTTCGGCGCTTGTCTATTCGGCCGAGGCAGATGATGTGGAAACTGTGATTATCGACGGCCGGCTAATGATGAGAGAGCGGAAGCTTTTGAGTATCGACGAGAGCGAGACGATCAGGACGGCAAAGGCTGAAGCGGAGAAATTGATAGCCACGGCTGGTTTATCCACAGATTACACAGATAGTGGTGTTTAAAATGGCTGTGCCAGCTCGAAGGTAGCGACTGCGGGGGGCGCGATCGGCGGCCGAGCTGGCACTGGCGGGCACTATCAATTTTGAATTGGATGGCGTCTCTATAGACTGGCTGACGTTTGGGCATCAGCGCCACCCGCAACGCTGGGAATTATACACCGCTCGACGAATCAGTCAACGACTTTTTTGTGACGAATCCGACAAAAATCTTTACAGAGCCAGTTCAGCGTTCAGTTAGACTGTTGCGTGCATGCGGTCTAAAAAGTTGAACTCTGAACGGAATTTCTCGCTTTCCTAGGCAAGTTGACAGTTATTCGGGCCTCTTCCTATACTGGCGCTCTTTTCCACCATCTGGCCAGGTAGCTCAGTTGGTAGAGCGCGGCCCTGAAAAGGCCGGCGTCGGCGGTTCGATTCCGTCCCTGGCCACCAATAATTTCAACAACTTACAGATAGCCAAAAACATTCAAAAATCAGCGCGCGTACAATACGCG
>JBKPJS010000762.1:0-2588 GCA_046730815.1 Acidobacteriota bacterium | reverse complement strand
GTTAAGCAGGGAGAGAAGGAAGTGCTGGCGTCGGTGGAGTCAGAGGCCTCTTCGCCGGACCGTGCTGAGTCGCTGGCGCGGGCGTTGAATAACCTGCTCTATTTCGGCGCCGGATCGAGAGCGGGAAAAGATGAAGAAGTTTTGATGAAGAATACGAATGCAACTCCGGACGGCAAGAAGGTTGTAGTTAACTTTTCGATGCCGCGGCAGAGTGTGGTAGACATGATCAAGAAGCAGATGGAGCCTGGCGTTTGAGCCACAGGTGCACACGGATGGAAACGGATTTACTATCGAATCCGTCTTAGTCAGTGTGCATCCGTGGCCCTATTTGGAGTAATTTATTACAGATGAGTTTCGATAAATTTCTAACTAAAGTTTTTGGCAGCAGCAATCAGCGGTTCTTGAAATCGATTACGCCGCTGGTCGAAAAGATCAACTCCCTCGAACCCTCGATAAAGGCGCTTTCGGACGACGAATTGCGCGCGCGCACGGCTACTTTCAAAGAGCAGGTCCAACGCGCGGTCGGAGATCCCACTGACAAAGAAGAACGAAAGCGACTCGAACGTGCCGCGCTCGACGAGATCCTGCCGGAGGCGTTTGCAGTTGTCAGGGAAGCCAGCGTACGGACCACCGGAATGCGTCACTTCGACGTGCAGTTGATCGGTGGCATCGTTCTACATCAAGGTAAGATCGCTGAGATGCGAACCGGTGAAGGTAAAACGCTGGTCGCGACCTTACCCTCGTATTTGAATGCGCTCACCGGTCGTGGTGGCGTTCACGTTGTTACCGTGAACGACTATCTGGCTTCGCGCGACGCGGAGTGGATGGGCCAGATACATCAGTTTCTCGGTCTGAAAGTCGGTTGCATCCAGAACGACATGGATGACTTCGAGCGCCAGACCGCCTACGCTGCCGATATCACTTACGGTACTAACAACGAATTCGGTTTCGATTACCTCCGCGACAACATGAAGTTTGACCTCAGCACCTGTGTGCAGCGCGGTCATTACTTCGCAATCGTTGACGAGGTTGACTCGATCCTGATTGACGAAGCTCGTACGCCGTTGATCATTTCGGGACCTTCCGATGAGGCCACTGACAAGTACAACAAGGCTGACTCGATCATTCCCAACCTGAAAAAGGGTGAAGACGTCGATGGGAAAAAGACCGGCGATTACGTAGTCGATGAGAAAGCCCACACAGCAGTGCTTACGGAAGAAGGTGTCGACAAAGCTGAACGGTTGTTGGGCGTTGGCAATCTCTACGATCCGTCGAACATGGAGTTGCTCCACTGCGTCGAGCAGGCCTTGAAAGCACACACGCTGTACAAGTTGGACCATCAATACGTGGTCCAGGACGGCGAAGTCATCATCGTCGACGACTTCACCGGACGCTTGATGAAAGGCCGTCGCTGGTCAGACGGGTTGCACCAGGCCGTCGAAGCTAAAGAAGGCGTTGAGATCGAAAAAGAAAATCAGACTCTCGCCACGATCACGCTTCAGAATTATTTTCGACTTTACGAAAAACTGTCCGGCATGACCGGTACGGCCGAAACTGAAGCGGCGGAGTTTGCCTCGACCTACAAACTCGACGTTATCGTTATTCCAACGCACATGCCGATGGTTCGCACGGACGCTTCCGACGTGATCTATCGCACGTTGCCGGAAAAATGGGATGCGGTGATCGATGAGATTAAGGAGTGTCACAGGAATGGGCAGCCGGCGCTGGTTGGTACCGTTTCCGTGGAAAACTCCGAATTAATCGCGCGTCGCCTGTCGAAAGACAAGGTCCCGCACAACGTGCTGAACGCGAAGTATCACGAGCGCGAGGCGGAGATTGTCGCGCAAGCCGGCCGAAAAGGCTCGGTGACGATCGCTACCAACATGGCCGGCCGTGGTACTGACATTCTGTTGGGCGGCAATCCTGATTTCATGGCTCGTGAGTTTTTGAAGAAGGAACAAGTCGATCCTGACGAAGAAGCAACGGACGAGCAATGGAATGCCGCGCTGGCCCGGGCAAAGCGTATTGTTGAAGAAGAGCACAAGGAAGTAGTGGAGCTTGGTGGCCTGCACATCATAGGAACCGAACGTCACGAGTCGCGGCGCATCGATAATCAGCTTCGCGGACGCGCCGGTCGTCAGGGCGACCCGGGATCCTCGAGGTTCTTCCTGTCTCTCGAAGACGATCTAATGCGAATCTTTGCCGGCGATAAGGTAAAGGCGCTGATGCAACGTCTCGGCATGGAGCAGGGCGTCGCAATCGAGTCGAAGATGGTTTCGAAGCGAATCGCGGCGGCGCAGAAGTCAGTTGAAGGCAGAAACTTCGAAGCTCGCAAACACCTGCTTGAATATGACGACGTCATGAACAAGCAGCGCGAGACGATTTACGGTCTTCGTCGCCAACTGATGGAAGACCCGGATCAGCGCGATTACTTGATGCGTGATCCACCGTCGTCCGGAGTCGCCTATGACCTGTTATCGGATCTGACTCGACAGTATCTTAATCCCGATGTGTCGCAGGACGACTGGGACATCGAGAACTACAAGCTGCAGATCAAAACCATCTACGACCTCGACGCGGATCGTGAG
>JBKPJS010000761.1:0-2306 GCA_046730815.1 Acidobacteriota bacterium | reverse complement strand
GTGAAAACGATTGTTACCCTCGCGGGCCATCTTGGCATGGAAGTGATTGCCGAAGGGGTTGAAACTGAGGATCAGTTGAACCAGTTAAGAGCATTGAAGTGCCAGTATGCGCAGGGTTATCTCTTTGCAGAGCCGTTGGATGTGATGTCAGCGGACATGTTTATCCGCAATGCTGCACAGGGTTTCAATGCGAATGTGACGGCGTTAATGAATGCGGAATTTGCGATGTGAGACAGGACGGCGTTCGGGTGGTGGTAAAGGAAATGTCACGGACTTGAAGATTTCACGCGCCGTATCAAGCGCTGCCGCATCACTGCTCTCGATTCCCATGTAAAGTTGGACCTCTCCCTTCTCCCAATTCCCCACGTTCAATTCCGCACGATAGCTCCGCTTTCCCTTAACCGTTTGCCAGTAGGTTCGGATGTTTGCTCGCTTGCCTCCGATCCGCGTAGTGGATTCCTGGTAATCGTTCATCCCCGCTTGTCGCCGATCACTATACCCGACTGATTCGGTATGGCCCCAGAGGTAGACCAGCTTCGTTTCACCTTTGTAATACTCCGCGCGCTCATTCTCCGTCGCACTCGACGAGCGTTTTATAAATTCAGCGGGCAGTCGGAAAGTAAACAAATCGTCGACAGCGATAGTCTGCCATTCGTTAGTCGAAGAGTTCTGTTGCGTCACAACCGAAACGGAGCAAACGGCGAGCAAAACAATCAAATAAGGAAATACCTGCGTCTTCATTCAATTAGCTCCAAGCGTTTACGAAAGAAAAATTATCTCGCGCAAAGGGGCGAAGCGCTACCGCGTTTCTAAAAGGTCCTTTGCGCCTTTGCGCGAGATCTTCTTGCATAAGGTCGTCTCGGGGCAAAGCTTGCTGAACTCTAAACCGCTCCTGGCTGCTTTGGGAAGTCAGAGGGTCACATGTATAATGCGCCGTTCCTTCTCTCCCCCGAGAGGAACAACACCAATTCTCTTCTCTTCTCTTACGAGTCTTCCGAACTTCGACAAGAGACGAGCGGTACCTGGGCAGTCCGCTTCACCGAAAGGATATCTCGAAATGCGTAGTTTTATCACGGCCATGACCTTGATCTGTATTCTCCTCCTTAATGGCGTCGCCTCGCTGGCGCACAACCCCCAGGATAGACAACAAAAGTCGCGCGTGGAGCGCAAAGAATCCAAGACCTCACCACGCAACAAGCAAGCGCGTACAAAACGTGAATCACGCAAAGAACTCACTCGCCGGCGCGAACTCGTGAAACGAAATCCCCGCCTCGCATCTTTGTTTAAGTCGGAATCAGAACGCGAAGTCGAACGCACCGACCAGCCACGCGAGGCAATCGAATGGTATTTGCAAAAACGTCTACCCAAAGGCGAGAAACAGTTGCCGATCGAGCGTTACTTCCAGGCCAAAGAGAAGATCAAGCACATGAAGCGCTTTTCGACCTCTCGCAATAAAACTCTACCTTCGCAGGCTGATGCCGGTGAAACGGAGGAAATCCTTGATGGCGTGGACGGAGAGTTCCCGAACGGCACGGGCGGTGGCGGCGCCGGCGATGGTAGCGCTTCAACCAGTGGCGCACTTGGCACATGGCAAGCATTAGGTCCAGGCAACGTCGGCGGTCGCACACGTGCATTGCTCATCGATCCGGTCAATCCTGACGTGATGTACGCAGCAGCAGTTGCCGGCGGCATCTGGAAAACGACTAACGGAGGCTCGTCATGGCTTCCGCTCAATGATTTTCTCGCGAACATCGCCGTCACTTCCATGGTCTTCGATCCATCCAATTCCAGCACCATATACGCTGGTACGGGAGAGGGATTCTTCAATGCCGATGGTGTTCGCGGCGCCGGTATATTCAAGACGACTGACGCCGGCGCGCACTGGACTCGTTTAGCCGCTACAGCGTCAAACTCAAACTTCTTCTTCGTCAATGACATTGTCGTCAGCAACGCTAACGCGCAACATGTCTATGCTGCGACCGGCACCGGAGTATGGCGCTCGCTCGATGGCGGCGCGACCTGGAACCTGGCCTTGAGCGTTCCTACAGTGATCGGCAGCACGACGGGCGTGCGCGGAGCGATGGACCTGGTAATCCGGACCGATCAGCCGACTGACTACATCTTCGTCGCGGCAGGCACCGCCTTCAATCCGGGCGAACCGCAATCACGCATCTTCCGCAACACGGACGCAGGCGGCGCGGGCACCTGGGACGAGGTCTACACCGAGCCCACGATGGGACGCACATCGCTCGCCATCGCGCCCTCGAACCAGAACGTCATCTACGCGATGTCGACCAACGTGGCAG
>JBKPJS010000760.1:0-2622 GCA_046730815.1 Acidobacteriota bacterium | reverse complement strand
GCGCAAAGGATGCGAAGTTGTTCCTTTGCGTCTTTGCGCCTTTGGGCGAGAAACTATCGTTGAAGGAGGTCACAAAAATCGTTTAGACAGGATTACATGATTTAAAAGATTAATTTTGTAAATCATGTGAATCCTGTCTATTACTGATCGAAATCAGCACGAGACCGTAGTCTCGTACGCGTGCCAGCAAGCCGTGCAGCGCTGCCTGGTCCGCCACCATGCCGGAAATGGTTGTCACGTTGTCATGCCAGGCGATGGTCATCCCCTCAAACAACTCGTTCCATCTCTCGTCCAGATGCCCCTTCACCTGGATCTCGTAAAAAGCTTTGTCTAATTCCTTCTCATTAATCATGACTCACACCTTCAGCAATTCTGTGCAAGTAATCACGCACTGGATCGAGCGAGACCTCTGACGAGATGAACGCGATGTAGTTATCCGGCCGCAAAAAGACACTGAACTCTTTCTCAGTTCCAAAGATCTCGCTCACGCGCGCATCAAGTGGAATAACGTGATAGTCGACAAGGTCGCCAAACTCGTTTTCAAAGTCGTTGTGATCTCGGTTTGAGAACACAAGCAGGTGGAACTTCGGCTCCGTGAGCATGTCGAAAATACTCTTCCCCGCCACCAGGAAATAGGGCAGACGATCACCAGCCTCGACGTGCTCAGGTTCGCCATCTATGTGCTCACTCAACGAAGCATTGCGATACGTGATTCCGATCTGCGAGATCAACGGAAACACTCTCTTACTGACCGTTTCGAGACTCGCCATAAAACCTGCGAGTGGTGGAAAAATCGTTGTGCGAATGAAGCTGAGCAACCAGTGTGAACCGGCGGCGAGCTCAAACATGCGATCGGTGGATTCGAGCAGCCGCTTGGCGTTCGCGAGTCGCTCCTCGTTATATGTTTCCAACAAACTCTCCGCCGCGATGCCTTTAACAACAAGGGCCAGTTTCCACGCGAGGTTGTAAGCGTCCTGAATGCCGGTGTTCATACCCTGCGCGCCGGCAGGACTATGAATGTGCGCGGAATCTCCGGCAAGAAAACATTTTCCTTTCGAAAACTTGCTCACCCGTCGCGAGTGGACCTTGTAAAGTGAAAACCACTTAACGTCAGAAATCTCGAGCTTCAGTTGTGCTTTGTCTTTGATCTCCCGTTCGATCTCCTCGTATAAAACTTCGCCCTGCTCCTGGTTTTTGCTTTCTGGAAACGTGCCGACGATGCGATAACGATTCTCGCCCTTCATCGGAAAGAACGCGCAGAAAACCTCGCGCGCCAGGCACACGTGCAGCGCGTCGTGCGGCAACTCCCAATCGACGCGTGCATCGGCGACGTAGAACAACCGCTCGAAAGTGCTGCCTTCGAAGTTGAGTCCCAGGACGTGTCTGACAGGACTGCTCGCTCCATCGCAACCGACCAGGTATTTGCCCTTGATCGTTTTGATTTCACCCTGCGGTGTTTTCACTTGTGCAGTCACGCCGGCTGAATCCTGGGTGAAGCTCTCGAGCTCTGTGTTCCAGAGAACGTTTCGATCGTGGCTCTTGACATATTTATAAAGCAGCTCCTCATTCTTGCTTTGTTCCAACATCAGCATGAATGGAAACTGGCTGAGGTCCTTGCCAAAGTTCGCGAGATGCATTTCGCCGCGAACTTCCCCACCTTCGATCAACCTAACCCTGCTTGCAATCGTGCCGCGCTCAATTGCCGGTTGCGCCAGCCCGATTTGATCATAAATCTCGAGCGTGCGGGCCTGGACGCCAATGGCCTTTGAAAACGGAGTGATGGTTTCGTTCTTTTCCACGAGGACAAAGTCGATGCCGTACCTGATCAACTGGCAAGCCAGCGAAAGCCCCGTCGGCCCCGCGCCAATGATGATTACGTCTGTCTTTGTTGTCTCCATAAATAAATAGCTCCTTATCAAATCTCACCCACAAAATACGGGATATCGAGCGCACCGTCATGGCCCGAAAGATACATTTTGATCCACAGATTACACAGATTATCCGCGTAATTTGTGATTAAAAATGTGTCTTTCGGGATATGTAACTACACCTGCCTGTCTTTTATCTTCACGCTGCGTTGAGACAGTTACCCAGTCCAAAGGAGGAAATAAGGAGTTGAACACTTTTAAGAAAAACCGAGTGGTGCTGACGACTATTGGCTCGCTTGGCGATCTGAACCCATATCTCGCCCTGGCGCTGGAGATGAAGAAGCACTACCTCGAGCCCGTCATTGCCACCAGTGAAACCTATCGAGAGCGGGTGGAGTCGCTCAATATCGAGTTTCATCCAATCCGGCCCGCGATGGCCGCGCCTGACACGCCTAAGTACCTCGAGATGGTTGAAGGCGTCGTCGATCCGAACCATGGAGCCGAATATCTCTTCAAGCGAATACTCGTTCCAGCACTACGCGATATGTATCAGGATTTGGGCGCGGTTATCAAAGGCGCCAACCTACTCGTTACGCATCCGATTGTTCTTGCTGGACCACCACTCGCGCAGAAGAGCGGCATTCCGTGGATATCCACGGTACTCGCGCCTGCTTCGTTGTGGTCGGCGTTTGATCCGTGGGTGCCACCGAATATGCCCTGGCTTCATGGCCTGCTGAAACTGGGTGGACCATAC
>JBKPJS010000759.1:0-3833 GCA_046730815.1 Acidobacteriota bacterium | reverse complement strand
CTGTATCGCGAGTCTCGATATGAATATCTGACGCACGCGACTCCATCGCGTTGTAGATAATCGTGTCGACCAGTTTGATGATCGGCGACATTTCGGAGTCAGTCGCCAAACGATCGAGATCGAGAACTTCCTCGCCGTGTTCAGTTTCTCTGACCAGCGAGATGCGAAAACCTGAGGCTGCTTCCTGTAGGACGCGTTGCGTTGTGTCACCTTTGCGCAGGACGACTTCGACAGCGCCGGCGGTAGCAACATGAGGAACAATGCGAGTTCGAAGCGTGCTGGAAAGTTCGTCCAACCCTCGAGGTCGGTCGGATCCGCCATCGCGATGTGGAGACCTTTTTGATCTCGTTTGAGCGGCACGCACTGGTGTCTGACCATCAAATCGACGGGAACTTCAGTAAAGAGTTGATAGTCGATGGGCGATTCACGGTCCGGCGGTAACAGATCGACGAATGGGAGCCGGTAACGACGCGCGAGTTCCTTTGCCGCTTTCATCTCGGGCGGCTCATGAATGTCGCCTTTGGTTTCAGCAGCCGGTGGCACGGGCCTGATGACCGGATCTTCGTTTTCTGAAATCTGCTTCATAAGACGTCCGTGATAAATCAACGATGGCCGGTAACACCTGCTCCGCTCGAGATTGATTGGATGATCGGGAGGTAAATTGCGAGCAGGATGGTCACTACGACGCCACCCATGACCACAAGAATCGCAGGCTCCAGCGTAGTCGTCAACTGTTCAAGGCGCACTTCCGATTCCGCATCGTAGAACACCGCGACTTCGTCGAGCATCTCACGCAAACTGCCCGATCGTTCACCGATGCCGATCATATCGATGGCGAGCGCTGGCATCCAGCCTGCGGTTTCCAGGCTTTCAGTGAATGAGCGCCCCTCACGAATCATCGGCAGAATCGAAGAGCTGCGGCGCCGTAATTCGAGATTGGTGATTGACTCCGATGCGATCTCCCACGACTCGACTAAGGTAATGCCGCCGGCCAGCAATGTTGCCAGCGAGCGCGTTGCCTGCGCCACAGACAATTGCACCGCGAGACTACCAGCCAAAGGAATCTTAAGTATCAGCTTGCTGATCTGGAGTTTTCCTGCCGGAGTGCGCGACCAAATGAACAACAGCACAGAGCCGCCGATGACCAAAGGACCGAACCAGAGCACGTTCGACGACAACCAACGCGAGATGCCAACGACGATCTGAGTCACTGTTGGCAGTTCGTTGCCGAATCCGGCAAAGAGCTCCGACATTCTCGGCACAACGTAAATCGTCAGGAACGTAACCATGCACGCGGAAGCGAAAAGCAAAAACATCGGGTACGCTAACGCTCCGCGAATCTTGCGACGCAGCGCGACGTTGCGCCTCATGTACTGCACGTAGCGACTCAACACTTCATCGAGCGCGCCGGAACGCTCGCCCGCGAGAATCGAAGCTGTGTAGATGCGTGGAAAGATTCCACCCTGCGAAGCAAACGCCTGCGATAGTGCAGCGCCGCCGCGGATCTGCTCTTCGACGTCGCCCAGCACGGCTCGCAACCGTGCGGACGCTGCTCGTTTTCGCAGCATTGAAATCGCCTGGAGGATCGGAATACCCGCGCGCACCAGTGCCGCCAGTTGTTGATTGAAAAGCAGGAAGTCGTTTGCTTTGACGCGAGGGTGACCACCGGCGCGGCCGAATTGCGTCAAGGCTGCTACGCCGGAAGTTCGTGGAGGAGTGACGTTGAAGACGCGAAAACCTTCGCGCTCGAGTCGCGTTCGTGCTTCCTGCACCCCCGTGGCTTCGACTGTGCGAGTCACGACTTCGCCGGCAGGCGTTCCTAATCTACAAATAAACTCAGCCATAACCTGGATTACCGGACCTGAGAATGACCGGCGAGTATAACACGCACAACGCAATCAGAAGTTGCGAGCATCCACAGATCACCGGCTAATGTAATCTGTGGATATGCTCCTTTTTCAACCAAGTTCACGCGTTCTTTTTTGGAGGAGATAAAGCTTTGACTGCACCAGCAAATCAAAAGACAAACGAACCGCAACCTGCTCAAGTCCAGATGCTGCAAATCATTAGCGGCTTCTGGATCTCCCGAGCAGTTTACGTAATCGCAAAGTTAGGCATCCCCGACTTACTCAAATCAGGACCCAAGACCGCCGAAGAACTAGCTTCGGCTACAAAGATGCACGCACCGTCGCTGTATCGCATTTTACGTGCGCTGGCGAGTGTGGGTGTCGTCAGTTCCCGCGAAGGCAAACGCTTCGAGCTCACGCCGGTGTCAGAAACCCTGGTCACTGATGCGCCAGGCTCGTTGCGCTGGTTTGCGGTCTCAGAGTTGGGACAGGAACACTATCCCGCCTGGGGCAACTTGATGCACAGCGTCAAGACAGGCGAGATCGCCTTTGATAATTTCTTCGGCGTCGATATTTGGAAATACTTTCAACAGCACCCGGAAGACGCAGCGGTTTTCAACGATTCCATGAGCAGCGTGACCGCCGCGGCAAACGAAGCTATCACTTCGCTGTACGACTTTTCGGGCTTCAACAAACTTGTGGACGTGGGCGGAGGACATGGTGGTCTAATCACGTCAGTTCTCAAATCAAATCCACAGTTGAAAGGCATACTCTTTGACGCTCCGCAAGTAATCGAGGGCGCACGCGCCAGGATTGAAGCTGCGGGACTCGGCGATCGTTGCGAAACCATTGCCGGCGACTTCTTCAAGTCAGTGCCGGAGGGCGGCGATGCGTACATCATGAAGTGGATCATTCACGATTGGGATGACGAACGCGCCATCACTATTTTGAAGAACTGCCGCAAGCAGATACCGTCAAATGGCAGGATCATTCTGGTTGATAGCGTTGTTCCGGAGACTGATGAGCCGCACTTCTCGAAGTTCATCGACCTGAACATGCTGGTGATGACGGGCGGGAAGGAACGCACGGCAACGGAGTTTGAAGAACTCTTCGCTGCGGCGGGTTTCAAACTGCTCCGCGTCATCCCCACAGATCTGCCGACCAGCATCATCGAAGGCGCCCCTGCATAAGTAGGAGGTTAGCCGCAGATCAACGCGGATGACGCAGGTTATGATCTGCGTCATCCGCGTTTTCTGCGGCTAACCTTCTTTGAATCTTGCGCCGGGTCACACGCCTGTCCTAGAATGGCCATGCCAACACAGCACTAACTGAAACGCGCGCGGCCGTCTCCCCGTGAACATTTCATTGCTCCCGTTTTGAAAAGTCGGGCATCACTCGCTTCCTAACGAGCATCTGTGTTGACAGTTCCCTTTCGAGCCCTGACGGTACTTTAAAAACTGAATCGTCGAATTGTAGTCCGGGGGTGACATGCATTTTCCGACTCGCTACGCCACCAAGATCACGGCGGCGTCCATTTCGCTGCTAGCTGTCCTGTTGTTCTTTGCGCTGGCAGTGCACAGTCAGGAACCTACTCAGGACAAACCTGCTCCTGCTGCTCCTGAGCAGACACCTTCACCTGCGCCGAAAAAACTGGGCACAGAGCTCGACGACCGATCGTTAATCACCAACACCGACCTGATCACGCTGACAGTTACCGTCACCGATACCTACGGACGTTATGTCTCGGGACTAGGCAAGGGCGCCTTCGCCGTTTTCGACAACAAACAGCAACAGGAGATCACTTTTTTCAGCGACGACGATTCGCCGGTTTCCGTCGGAGTTATCTTTGACGTCTCGGGCTCGATGAGTGGCGACAAGGTCAAGCGGGCGCGCGATGCGCTGAGCAAGTTCATTCAAACCAGCCACGATTCAGACGAGTATTTCCTGATTGCCTTCAACTCACGGGCACAGTTACTGCTCGATAAA
>JBKPJS010000758.1:0-3047 GCA_046730815.1 Acidobacteriota bacterium | reverse complement strand
CGGTGAAGGTGCGGTAGCCGAAATCTTTTCCAGCAAGGGACGACCGCAGCCGGCGAAAGAAGGAGACCCGGCGATCTGTCTTTTGCTCGCTTTGCCGTCTGCCATGCGCGAAGGTGCTGCGCTATACGGCCGTTGCGTGCGACCGCTAACCGATCAACAAGCAAAGGAACTCAACGCGCTCAGCGACGTCGCGCACCTGGCCCATTCTCATCAGTCGTCTTCGAACGTTGTCCCGAGTGGGACGAGTGGGATTAAGCCGGCGAGCATGGCTTCGGCGAGTTCACTGCCGGGAATGGTCTTCAGCAGTCGCGCGATGTGCGAAGTGGCGCGAAACGTCGAACGCATCAAAGACTCCAATTCCACCATCCTCGTGACCGGAGAATCCGGAACCGGAAAAGAACTGATCGCGCGCGCGATTCATCGTCTCAGCCGGCGATCGGAAAGTGAGTTTATTCCCTTCAACTGCTCTGCTGTTCCGGCTGAACTGATCGAGAGCATGTTGTTTGGTCACCGTCGTGGAACGTTTACCGGAGCGATGTCGGACCAGGTCGGACTGATCCGTTCCGCTGAAAATGGCACGTTGTTCCTCGACGAGATTGGAGACCTCCCACTCCCGCTCCAACCAAAGCTGCTCAGGTTTCTCCAGGAGGGCGAAATTCACACTCTCGGAGAAACTGCGCCGCGCAAAGTAAACGTGCGCGTGATTGCCGCAACACACAAAGACCTCGAAACTCTGGTGAGCGAAAAACTCTTTCGCGAAGATCTTTACTACAGAATCGCGACTTTGACTTTGAAGGTGCCGCCTTTGCGAGAGCGGCGCGAAGACATCTCCACGCTGATCTCACATTTCGTTAGCCACTACGCGAGGAAGAATGAGCGGGCGATTTCCGGAATCACTGCGGAGGCGATCCAGGTTCTCGAGACGTATTCCTGGCCCGGGAATATTCGCGAGCTGACTGCGGAGATCGAACGCCTGGTGCTCTACGCCGAGGACGATGGTTTCATTCGACCTGAGAATATAAGCTCGCGTATCCGGCCGGAGGGAAGCCAGCTCGACGGCCCTGCGGAACGGCTTGACGATCTCCTTGAAAACTATGAGCGGCGAGTGATAACTGAAACCCTCAAGCGCCACGATTGCAACGTGGCAAAAACAAGTGAAGCGCTGGGTCTTGGCTCCCGGCAAACGCTTTACAAAAAACTTAAGCGCCTGGCAATTGATATCGGTGAATTTCTTCAGGAAGACACTGAACCAGGGTTACAGTTTCGAGCGCCGGACCGGTAACACCCAACCTGACAGTTTTCTCGCGCCTGCACGTCTGCTCCAACAATCTGCGTGATGCTTTTAAGTTACATCCCCTACTTTGTTTTGGCCCTGGTGATACACGAAGCGTGTCACTGTGTTGCGGCCTACGCGTGCCGGATTTCAATTAGCGAATTTGGCATCGGTTGGGGCCCGAAAATATTTGGCCTGCATGTTCGCAATGTTGAGTACATAGTCAGAGTTTTGCCATTCGGTGCGTATGTTCGTTTTGATGTTGTTGAGTTACAAAAACGCCAACTGAAGCAGCAGGTCCTTGTCTTCATGGCGGGCATAATCGGAAACCTTATTGCGGCGAGCTTATCCATCGGCACTCCGTTTAGCCTGATGAATTATCTGCTTGCGGCCACCAATATTCTTCCCTTGTATCAACAAGACGGTTGGAAATGCGGAATGGTGATGCTCCGCGGGATATTGCACCAGAAGAGTCCGATGGTGGAATGGACATTTACGATCGCCGGCACGACTTTGAGTTTTGCCGTTCTAGGCGCTGAAGTTCTACGACGATTCCAATAATCGACAGCTTACAAACTTGCATGACTGACTCAGTGGGACCGGATAACACAGGGCAGGCTTTAGAAGTTTCACCTGCCAGAGAGACTATAAAGTGGCGATGGGGAATTCTCGCCGCGTTCGTGTTTACACTGCTCAGTGTCTATCCACAGTTTTACTTGTGGTTGAACCGCGGAGGGTACTGGCAGCATGCGATTGCTTACAACGAGGGGCTCGGCGATGAGGTCGCTTATGCAGCCTACATCAATGCACTCATCGAGGGGCGACCTCGGCGCAACGATCCGTATACCGGGCGAGACGATCGGCCGGATGCGCCTTTGCCGGAATCACTCTTTTCCATTCAATTCGTTCCTGCTTATACCCTTGCTTTGCCGGCTCGTGCTTTAGGAATTTCAGCGACGACGGCTTTCATCTTCCTGACGCCTTTGGTGGCATTTACTTCCGCACTTGCGGTGTTTTTTCTCATTTTTCAAGCGAGTGGTAGTAACCGTCTTGCCGCCTCGGGAGTCCTGGTGGTTCTGTGTCTTGGAACTCTGGCCGCAGCAGAAGGCAGTTTCAGCGGTCTGGTGGGCGGGGAAAGGCACTTCGACTATTTCCCATTTCTTCGCCGCTATCAGCCTGCTGCATCGTTCCCTCTCTTTCTGCTATTGCTCATCATTACCGGGCAATTCCTGACAAAACTCACTCGACCGGTATTGTCCGGCTTGTTAACAGGAATCGTTTTAGCCCTGTTGGTCTTCTCCTATTTTTATCTTTGGACCGCAGCTATAGCGTGGCTCACGATACTGGCCATACTTTGGCTAATTAGTCGGCCTCAAGATAGGAATGCGATTGTGCGTTTTTTGCTGGCCGTGGCAACAATTTTGATGCTTGCTCTTGTCCCCTATTTCTACTTGATCTCTCGCGGGTCCGAAACGGCGCAGAGTGTCCAGGCGCTCGTAAGTTCTCGCCGCCCGGATCTTTTTTCTGCGGCGGAGATATTGGCAGCGGTGCTGCTATTGATCCTGGCAGTTGGTATAAAACGACGAAGCATCGACTATCGCGATCGTCGCGTCATTCTCATTGTCTCATTCGCGCTGCTGCCCTTTCTGGTTCTCAATCAACAGCTCATAACTGGCCGGGTAATGCAGCCGATTCATTACAGAGGTTTTGTGACCAGCTACGCCGTTTTGATCGCGTTCGTGCTAACCGCCGGACTCGAATGGAGCCGGCGAAC
>JBKPJS010000757.1:0-2024 GCA_046730815.1 Acidobacteriota bacterium | reverse complement strand
GAGCTATGGCTACGGTCCAGCCACAGAGAAGCAAACAGCGATCTCACTGATTCGAGCCGCCGTCGAACACGGCGTCACTTTATTCGATACGGCTGAAGCCTATGGTCCATTCAAGAACGAAGAACTCCTGGGCGAAGCGCTTGCTCCGTTCCGCGATCAAGTGGTGATCGCTACCAAATTCGGTTTCACCTTTGGTCCCAAGGGACAGCAAGTGGGCACGAATAGCCGGCCGGAGCATGTTAAAGAGGTTGCCGACGCCTCGCTCAAGCGACTCAATGTCGATGTCATCGATCTGTTCTATCAACATCGTGTTGACCCCGACGTCCCAATCGAAGAAGTGGCGGGAGTGGTGAAGGAGTTGATTCAACAAGGTAAGGTCAAACACTTCGGACTCTCTGAGCCGGGAGTGCAAACGATCCGTCGCGCACATGCAGTCCAGCCGATCACTGCGATTCAGAACGAATACTCACTGTGGTGGAGAAAACCTGAAGAGGAAGTGTTACCTGTGTGCGAAGAACTCGGCATCGGGTTCGTTCCCTTTAGTCCACTTGGTAGAGGCTTCCTCACGGGGAAGATCGACGAGAACACTCAGTTCGACAGTTCCGATTTCCGCAACATTGTTCCCCGTTTTAAGCCGGAGGCTCGTAAGGCGAATCAGGCCGTGGTCGATTTGCTTGGCCGGATCGCAGAACAGAAGAGAGCGACACCTGCGCAGATAGCGCTTGCCTGGCTGCTCTCGCAGAAGCCATGGATTGTTCCAATCCCGGGCACTACGAAACTGCACCGCCTGGAGGAGAACATCGGAGCGGTTGCAGTCGAACTTACCTCTGATGATCTTCGGGAAATCGAAACTGCCGGCGCAAAGATCATGGTCCAAGGAGCGAGGTATCCAGAAGAGTTGGAGCGAAGGACCGGCCTCTGAGAAATTTTCGCCACAAAGAACCACAAAAGCATCCTAGGATCGGAACACTCACTATCCAAATCCTGCAACATTCCGATCAGCCAATATCCAAATTACGCAAGAGTACGATGCTGCATCGATCCCTGCCTGAACGTGTGAAAAAGAAAAGACCCTTCTAAGCCCGGACGGAACATTACTTGCCCCTTCACTGTCTGAAGCCACCCCAGACAGCTTCCTCGTGTTCCACATTTCGGACAAACAATGAAAAGCAAATTCTTGGAGGGAACCAGATGAAACGATTTCTAATCGCCACTGCCCTGCTCCTGCTCTCGCTGAGTGGCCCAATCTTCGCGCAAAGCGGTTCGACCGGTTCGATCGCCGGTACGATCAGTGATCCGACAACTGCTGTTGTCGCTGGTGCAACGATCACCGTGAAGAACAACGCCACTACTCAGGAGTTCACCACGACCACCACAGACAACGGCACCTTTAATGTCCCGGCGCTGATCTCCGGTAATTACACCGTGACTATCGCAGCACCGGGATTCAAGACCGCTGTTCTATCAAACGTTAAGGTAGACATCGGTACACCTTCGAGTGTGAACGTCACGCTTGAAGTCGGCGCCCCAACAGAAACGGTCCAGGTGGTTGACGTAGCCGGTGAGTTGCTACAAACCCAGAGTGCTACAGTCGGCACCACGATCACCGGTCGCCAGATCGTCGATCAACCACAGGCTTCACGCGATGCGCTCGATCTCGTGACTTTGCTTCCAGGTGTACAGACGAGCGGTCGTCCTCGCACCTCGACGATAAACGGCTTGCCGAAGGGCGCGATCAACATCACTCTCGATGGTGTCGACGTGCAGGACAACCTGATCAGCTCAAATGATGGTTTCTTCACCTTTGTGCGGCCGCGTATCGATTCGATTGGGGAATTAACAGTCTCCACTGCGGCGCCGGGCGCTGAGAGTGCCGGCGATGGCGCAGTGCAAATCAAGTTTGTGACGCGTGGCGGAACAAACGACATTGGCGGGAGCTTGTATTGGTATCATCGTGAGCCATACCTCACCGCCAACTATTACTTCAACAACGAAACTTTGGCCCCGACTTATTTCGGTAAAGC
>JBKPJS010000756.1:0-3913 GCA_046730815.1 Acidobacteriota bacterium | reverse complement strand
GTGCTACTCGCAATCGCAGCATTTTCGCTGAGCCTGCTGGGAACGTTTCTCGTTCGCTCGGGCGTGCTGACTTCGGTTCACGCGTTCGCTACCGATCCCAAGCGCGGTATTTTCATACTCGCGTTTCTCGTGTTTGTTATCGGCGGCTCGTTGCTGCTCTACGCGTGGCGTGCAAAGCAGGTTGGACTTGGCGGCAAGTTCGATGTGGTGTCGCGCGAGTCGCTACTGCTTTCGAACAACGTGCTGCTGACCGTCGCCGCAGGCTCTGTGCTCCTCGGCACGCTTTACCCGTTGATTGTAGACGCGCTCGGCATGGGCAAACTATCGGTTGGTCCACCTTACTTCAATCTCGTCTTCGTGCCGCTGATGGCGCCCGCGACGTTCCTGATGGGGATTGGACCGATCGCGCGTTGGAAGAAAGCAAGTCTGCCCGACCTGGTCACGAGGCTGCGTTGGGCGTTTGTGATTAGTGTTCTCAGTGCGGTGGTGTTGCCGTTTATGTTTGGCCAGGGGAAGGCGCTTGTGAGTTTGGGTTTGATGCTCGCGATCTGGATCGTCACGACGGTTTTTGTGAACCTTTGGGAACGCGTGCGAGTCACGTCGGGTCAACTCACGACGTTCCAAAAACTCCGGACGCAGAGTCGTAGTTACTACGGCATGCAGGTGGCACACCTCGGAGTCGCGGTTTTTAACGTCGGTGTGACGATAGTAACCGGGTACCAATCCGAGCAGGATGTGAAGATGCATCCCGGAGATACTGTTACGGCAGGAGGCTACGAGTTTCAACTCAATGGAGTGCCTTGTCCGGATGGTGGACCGGCAGTATGTCCAGTAACAAACATCATTGGTCCAAACTATGTCGCAGCGCGCGCAGAGATCATTGTGACCCACAACGGCAGCGAGATTGAGCGGATGTATCCGGAGAAACGCAACTATACCGCGAGTGGCAACGTGATGACCGAAACGGCCATTGACAGCGGGATTCTTCGACATCTGTACATATCGCTCGGTGAACCGGTGGGCACGGGCGCGTGGAGTGTGCGTGTTTATTACAAGCCGTTCGTCGGATGGATTTGGGGTGGCGCAATACTGATGGCCATCGGTGGCGGCCTCGCGCTCAGCGATCGGCGATACGCACTGGCGGCCCGCAAAGAACGCGAAGCGCGACAGCCGGTCAAGGCTTCCGAAGTCCCAAGCACCGTCGCAGCTTCTGTCCAAACGGAATCGTGATCTGTGTAATCTGTGGATAAAAGATGCTCCGTTATTTAATTCCACTTGGCTTATTCCTGGTTCTCGTTGTCTTCCTGGCAATCGGGCTTACCCGTGATCCGCACGAGCTTCCGTCCGCCCTGGTCAACAAACCGGCGCCCACATTTCGTCTACCGCAATTAAAAGATCCCACCAGGACATTCTCCGCCGAAGACATGCGAGGCAAGGTGTGGTTACTGAACGTTTGGGCCTCGTGGTGCATTGCTTGCCGTGATGAGCATCCACTTTTATTCGAGTACGCCAAGTCAGGAGCCGTTCCGATTTACGGTTTTAATTACAAAGACAAACGCGAAGACGCGCTCGCATGGCTTGGAGAGTTTGGCGATCCGTATGTGCTGAGTGCTGTGGATCTCGAGGGACGTGTGGCGATCGATTACGGAGTGTACGGCGCGCCTGAGACCTATCTCATCGATAAGAGTGGCACGATTCGACTCAAACACGTCGGTCCCGTGACACCCGATGTTTGGTCGCAAAAAATTCTCCCTATGGCCCAGGAATTAAATCGTGAGGGAGCAACGAAATGAGGCACTCGCGTTTGCTCGCGTTACTGTTGCTCTGCTTGCTTTCGTCTTTCGCAATGGCGCAGGTGCAGGAGGAAGAACGACCGAGTGACGATCCCGTCATCGAGCAACGCCTTGCAAACCTCTCTAAAGAACTTCGTTGCCTT
Organism: Acidobacteriota bacterium; assembly: GCA_046730815.1. Taxonomy (GTDB): domain Bacteria; phylum Acidobacteriota; class Blastocatellia; order Pyrinomonadales; family Pyrinomonadaceae; genus PSRF01. Next base: position 1,977 of record JBKPJS010000756.1, on the reverse strand, counting down.
CAATGCCAAAACCAAACTCTCGCTGATTCGCCCGCCGGATTGGCCGCAGACCTGCGGCGCGAAATACGTGAACAGATGAAAGCCGGCAAAAGCGATCAGGAGATCATAGCGTTCCTTACACAGCGCTACGGCGATTTCATCCTCTATCGGCCGCGCGTCACGTATACGACTTACCTGCTGTGGTTTGGACCTTTTATCTTATTGCTTGCCGGGTTGTACGTACTCTTCCGCTACATCAAGCAACGCCGCGACCTGATTCCAGAACGGCCGTTGAGCGCTGACGAACGCCGCCGCGCAGAGGAGTTGCTCGCTTCGGCTTCCGGAAAGGAAACGGCGTGATTCTCTTCTGGGTGATATGTGCCCTGTTACTCGTAATCGCGCTGGCGTTTGTGTTGCCGCCTGTGCTCCAGCGCTCTGAAGAATCAGATCGTGAAATCGAGGACCAACGGAAACAAGCAAACATCGCCGTCTATCGCGATCAGCTTTCCGAGCTCGAAGCCGATCTGCGAAATGATCTCGTCAGTGACGAGCAGTATGCGCAGGACCGCGACGAGATAGAGCGGCGTTTGCTCGAAGACACTGCAGGCGTTACGTCGAAGGAAAAAGTGACAGCGGCGCCGAGTGTTCGCAATAGAGCCCTCCTGTTTGGACTCGTGAATCCGCTGGTGGCGATCGTCTACTATTTCCGGGCGAAAAACACGAGCCCTTCTCCCGTGAGTGCACGAAGTACAGCCTTCGGACTCGGAGTATTGCTTCCGCTGGCGGCAATCGCGCTCTATTTTACAGTCGGAGATCCTGAGAGAATCAGCAACCCGGCGGCAGCAAGTACGTCGCCTGCCTCCACAACAATGTCTGCTCCACCGGGGCGATCGCAGGAACAGATTGAAGCAAACGTAGCAAAGCTTGCCGAACGGCTCAAATCCAATCCATCGGACGCGAAGGGTTGGGCCATACTGGCGCGATCCTATAGCTCGATGGAAAAGTACGGTGAAGCCGCGGGTGCTTATGCCAAGGCAACGGAACTGACGTCGAAGGATGCAGATTTGTGGGCCGAGTATGCGTTTGCCACTGCGATGGCCAGCGGCAGGAGGCTTGAAGGCAAACCAACGGAGTTTGTCCAACACGCGTTGAAGATCGATCCGGAAAATGCAAAGGCACTACAGCTTGCCGGAAGCGCTGCATTTGAAGCTAAAGACTACAAGAAGGCGGTCGACTACTGGCAACGCGTGTTGAAGAAAGTGCCACCTGAGTCAGAAGCAGGCCAAGCTATTGCATCACGAATTAACGAAGCGAAGGCGTTGGCCGAAGGTAAGTAAAGATAGTTATGTCCAGAGAGAATCTTCTTTTTGCGATTATAGGAATACTGCTGGGGTTCATCGTTGGCTTCATGTTTGCCAGTTCGATGGCCCAAAAGACTGCAATGCAGCAAACGGCGGCGAGTTCACAAACGCTGCCAGCCGATCATCCGCCGGTTGCCGGTCAAAACGCTCCCGATCCGCAGAAGATGCGGGAGGAAGTTGCAGCTTCGTTGGAGAAAGCGCGCAACGAGCCAAAAAACTTCGACGCGCAGATCAAAGCTGCCGCGCTCTACTACCAGATACAGCGTTACGACCAGGCGATTGAGTTTCTATTGAAGGCAAATCAAATACAGCCCACCGATTACCAGACCGTCGCTACCCTCGGAATGGTCAACCTCGATGCGGGCCACTTCGATCAGGCTGAGAAGTGGTATCGAGCGGCGATGAAGATGAAATCTGGCGACACGATGGTGCTGGCGGGACTCGCAGCAGTAACGTTGGAGAAGGGCGACGCGAAAGCGGCTGAAGACGCGATTGCGCAATTGGAGAAGGTCGACCCCAACAGTCAGGATCTACCTCAATTCCGGGACAAGCTCGCTAGTCTGAAAGAAAAGAAGTAGCCGCAGATTTACGCAGATGAACGCAGATCAGAAATGCTTTCTTGTTTGCTGATCTGCGT
>JBKPJS010000755.1:0-1570 GCA_046730815.1 Acidobacteriota bacterium | reverse complement strand
ACTGAAGTGGCACGGCTATGTCGAAACGCGTTACTTCGATTCCGAGAACCATCCGGTTGACAGTCAAACACCCGGCGCTGAAGCGGTCGAGATGATTCCGCTCGGACTTTACGGTCTTGATAATCCGAAGATTCCGATGCTGCTGGTTGATTTTCGTGACAGCTACAATCCAAAAAAGCGCGAGATGTCGCGCCGCGTGCTGAACGATGTGACGCGAAACTTCCTGTCGCTTTCGAAGTTCGGCAATCTACCGTTCTTTCTTGGCCGCACCGTTTTCGACTTCGTCACCGGTCGTCGCGGGATGGACGTCAACCAGCCTTCGCGTTTGCAGACGTATTCTCAACTTAAGCTCCTGCTGGCGCTCAACACGTCCATGGACCCTGAGTTCCGATCCGAAGTCAGTGGACGAGTCGAGAGAATCTCACTGAATCCGTTCGAAAACGACCTGAACGCCGAGGCAAACATCGCGTTGGCCCAGTATGAGGCGCTGCTCGCGTTTGCAAAAGATCCTCAAGGGCTGGCTGCGAAAATTGAACGTGACCGGCGGGCCGAAATGATGCCTTTGGAGCATGGCTCTAAGGCACAATTCGCCTTCCGCTTCATGAACGTGCTGACGTTTGGGAGGTACGTTCACCGCGAAGAGCCGGCGGACGATATGGAGAATCGCCTGGACATCGCTCGGCGACTCCAGTACCACACGAGATTCTTGCAGCAGATCGCGAAGTCGAGCGCGGAAGTGGATATAACCTGGAACCTTGAAGACGTGAGGAGTTCGCTGCACTTCATCGCGAATCATGGATCCGAGGCGGGTTCAAACGCGGCCGCAGCTGCGGCAAAGATCTTCGCGCGCACAAAAGATGATGAAACGCGTCGCGCCTGTCTCGACAGTCTGTCACGCATCAACAGCTCAAAGGCGAAGAACGAACTCCTGCGCATCTCACAGAACAGCGACATCGACAAAGCATTGCGCGATCTCGCGAGTGAATATCTTCGCGGTAAGAATCAACGAATCCAGCCAGTCGCGGCGACTGTCAGCGGTTCACCAGCCATCACCGGTCAACCGTAACGATGCGCTGCGCAAAGGTTCCTGCAAAGGCGCACAGGCGCAAAGAAAAACGCAAAGTAAGATTTGCCCATCCTTTGCGTCTTTCTTTGCGCCTTTGCGCCTTTGCGGGAATACTTCTTCTCACAGCCAGTGCCTCACTCGCTCAAACAAAACGCCTTGTAGTCATCAAGTGCGACGGACTGCCCTACGATCTGGTCGACCGTTTGGTGAAGCAACGCGATCCACAATCAGGCAAGAGTGTCCTGCCCTGGATCGATCACATCTTCTACCAGCGCGGCGCCAGGCTCTCTAACTTTTATGTTCGCGGCATGAGTCTGTCCGCTCCGTCCTGGTCGTTACTCGAAACGGGCCAGCACTTACAGATTAAGGGAAACGTTGAATTCGATCGCTACACACTTCGTAGCTACGACTACCTCAATTTTTTCCAATTTTACGCGAAAGGTATAGATGGCTCGCGAGTGGATATGCGTGCCGTTGAAGTGATGGACTCGCTCGGGCTTCCGC
>JBKPJS010000754.1:0-3341 GCA_046730815.1 Acidobacteriota bacterium | reverse complement strand
CAGACAAGTGCTTCCCGGACGGGAGGGGCAGGTGGGCGTACGACTCGAGTTCTAGGCGCCTTTGCACGAAACATTTTTCTCGCGCAAACGCGCGAAGGATGCAAGGTGCAAAGCTCTACCGCGTTTCCGGAGTTTTCTTTGCACCTTTGCACTCTTTGCGCCTTTGCGTGAAAGCTCTTATCTGTTAACCATGCACATACTAAAACTTACCTTCGCATCTCTTCTCCTGCTCTCCATAATGGTTGTCACTCACGCGCAAGGCACGCGGTTGCTGCGCCACCCGACAGTCAGTCGCGACTCGGTGGCGTTCGAATACGCCGGCGACTTGTGGGTCGTTTCGCGCAGCGGTGGAGCAGCGCGCCGGTTAACTTCCACTCCCTCGCTCGAAATCGATCCGTATTTTTCTCCGGATGGTTCACAAATCGCCTTCACCGCAACAGTCGCAGGAAACACCGACGTCTACGTCGTACCGGCGAATGGTGGTGACCCCAAACGCCTGACCTACCATCCTGGTATTGATCGTGTTCGCGGCTGGAAGCCCGATGGCAAAAGCATTGTCTTTGCGTCAAACCGAACGGGTGCGCCGCAGCAGTCTTACATGCAGCTTTGGACCGTGGGCGTGGACGGTGGTCTACCTGAAATGCTCCCCATGCCACGCGCCTTTTTTGGTGCCTACTCACCTGATGGCACACGCATGGCCTTTGAAGAGTTCTCGACTGCTTTCATACCGGACTGGTTTGAGACGAGCATGTGGCGACACTACCGCGGTGGACGAACACACCCAATCTCGATCATGAATCTGTCAGATTACTCGGTACAGAAACTTCCCTGGACCAACAGCAACGACACCTTTCCGATGTGGCTTGGCAATACTGTTTACTTCCTCTCGGATCGCGATCACACCGTAAATCTCTTTGGCTATCGATTTGATACAAAACAGTTGACGCAGCTCACCCATCATGAAGATTTCGATGTGATGACCGCTTCGGCGGGCGCGGACGCGGTCGTTTACGAGCAGGCTGGTTATATTTATTTGGTCAACGCGGGATCCGGCAAAGCGCAGAAGCTCAACATCGAAGTAACGGGAGATCTTCCCTGGACACGCCCACAGTTCAAGAAAGTGGCAAGCATGATTCGCAATGCCACGCTCTCTCCGACGGGAACACGCGCCGCCTTCGAAGCTCGGGGCGAGATCTTCACCGTGCCTTCAGAAAAAGGCGATTTTCGTAATCTTACACAGAGTTCGGGTGCGCACGACCGTGGTCCAGTGTGGTCGCCTGATGGGACGCACGTCGCCTGGTTCTCTGACGCAAGCGGCGAGTATCAATTGATGATTGGCGAACCCACGGGCGTTACTCCGCCGCGCGGGGTTTCCCTTCCGGCGAATGCTTTCTACGACAGCGCAACGTGGTCGCCTGATGGCATGCAGATCGCGCTCGAGGACAATCACAACAACCTCTGGGCCATAGAAGTGGCCAGCGGCACCGCAACCAGGATCGACACGGATAACTATCCCGATCCAATAAGGCAATTCAACCCAGCCTGGTCGCCGGATTCAAAGTGGCTCACGTATTCAAAGAACCTGCCCAGTCACTTGCGAGCAGTCTTTGTTTATTCGTGGGCTGACAAGAAGGCCTATCGAGTTACCGACGGTCTTGCCGATTCCATTTCTCCCACTTTTGATGCCGGTGGCAAGTATCTCTACTTTATGGCGAGCACCAACTATGGACCAAGCACTGGTTGGTTGGAGATGAGTTCACTTGATCGACCTGTGCGCCGGGCGATTTATCTCGTCGTGCTGAATGCAAGCGACCCGTCGCCGCTATTGCCGGAGACAGGAGACGAGCCCAAACCGCCGAGCCCAGAAGCTCCGCAACCAAAACCTGATCCGAATGCAAAGCCCGTAGTTCGCATCGATCCGGATGGAATCAGCCAGCGGGTACTCGCTGTTAATATTCCGCCCGGCGACTACAACAATCTTACTGCCGGCGCAGCCGGAACGTTCTTCTACACTGAACAAATTTCGGGTGGAGCACCAGGAACACTTCGTTTGCAACGTTATCAACTGAAGGAACGAGCGGCGGCCCCGTTTCTCGAAGGCAACATCCGTTCTTATTCAATCTCGGCAGACAAGAAAAAATTGCTTTACCAGGCGGCTGACGGCGCGAATCGTTGGGGTGTAGTCGCGACTGAGCGGCCGGCAAAAGTCGGAGATGGACCACTGAACGTGGCACAACTGGAAACGCGAGTGGATCCGCGCGCTGAGTGGGCCCAGATCTATCGTGAAACGTGGCGTATTCAGCGTGACTATTTTTACGATGCAAAAATGCACGGCGCCAACTGGCAGGCGATTTACGAGAAGTATAAGCCGCTACTCTCTTTTGTGGGCCATCGCGCCGATCTCGGATACTTGATCGCATCCGTGGGTGGCGAACTCACGGTTGGCCATTCTTATTTAATCGGAGCCGGTGATGTTCCCAGCGAAGATCCAGTGTCAGTTGGTCTACTCGGAGCTGATTTTGCGATTGAGAATGGACATTACCGGATCAAACGCATATACACCGGCGAGAATTGGAATCCGGATTTACGCGCGCCGCTCAGCGCCCCGGGCATTCAAGTGGCTGAAGGTGACTACCTGCTTGAAGTAAATGGACGTTCGCTCGCGCCGCCAACCAATCTCTACAGCTTATTCGAAGGCACGGCAAATCGGCAGACGCTGATCAGAGTCAATAAGACGCCGTCGCTGGAAGGTTCACGTTTGATCACTGTCGTACCAGTTGCGAGTGAAGATACTCTGCGCACCAGAGCGTGGATTGAAAGCAACCGCCGCCTCGTAGACAAGCTCTCCAACGGTAAGCTTGCGTATGTTTGGTTGCCTAATACTGCGAGCCCCGGCTACACGTCATTCACACGTTACTTCTACGCACAGCAGGACAAAGAGGGCGCTGTAATTGACGAACGCTACAATCACGGTGGCATGGTAGCGGACTACATCGTCAATGAGCTCGATCGAAAATTGATGGGTTACTTCGCGCTGCGTGATGGCACGCCTTCGACGTCGCCGATAGCTGGAATCTATGGTCCAAAGGTGATGCTGATCAATGAGTCGGCAGGCTCTGGCGGAGACGCGTTGCCTTATATGTTCCGGCTTCGCAAAGTTGGACCATTGATTGGAACACGAACGTGGGGTGGATTGGTCGGCACGCTCGGCGCTCCTCCGACCATCGACGGCGGAGGAATTACCGCACCGAGCCTCGCGTTCTACAACCTGAAAGGCGAGTGGGACGTAGAAAATATTGGCGTGGAACCGGATATAGAGGTTGAGTACACGGCTGCGGAGG
>JBKPJS010000753.1:0-3211 GCA_046730815.1 Acidobacteriota bacterium | reverse complement strand
ATCGGCGCCTGGGCAAAACCGACGCCGATGATCAGATCGAAATTTCGTTCGGCGAACGCGCGCATGGCAGGCTCGATGGCGTTTGGTGTGCCGGGTTCGATGTCGCGCAAGACGATTGGTAGATCCTTTGCGGCACGTTGTACACCTTCCCACGCAGCAGCGTTGAAAGAACGATCGTCTTTGCCGCCGATGTCAAAAACGATTCCGACGTGAATCTTTGACTTGTCTTCAGCAGCGGAGCTGCCACCACAACCCGAAATCAGCAAGGTGGTCAGAACAAGTAGTGCAAAGAGGATGTATTTCATTCGTTAATAATTTCCTTTACCAACTTCAGAGTCTGCGCCAGCGGCTGATCTCCGATGTGATACGCAGCCTGGATTCGACGCGCGGCCTCGTGCGCGGCCGTCGTCTCGGCGCAGTACACTGTGCCGATTGCCTCGCCCGCAGCAATCCGATCACCTAATTTCAACTCGGAAGTAAAACCGACTGTGGGATCCACTGTGTCTTCGATGCGCACGCGCCCGCCGCCGATTGCCGCGATCGCGTGACCAATCTCCGTAGTATCGACTCGTGTAATGAAGCCGGAGCGCGGGGATTCTACCCTAACCGTTTCTCTTACCAAAGGCAGAAAATTGCCAGGCGCATCGCAAACACGAGGGTCGCCGCCCTGTGCCGCGATGTTGCTTCGCAGGCATTCAAGTGCTTCGCCGGAGTCCAAAACTTCTTCCAAACGTTTGCGCGCCGCTTCGATTGTCCGTTCGACATTTGCCAGCAGAAGCATGTGCGCTGAGAGTTCCAGCGACAACTCGAGCACCGGTCGCGCAGCGTCATTCGCTTCACCGCGCAGAAGACGGATGCACTCCTCAACCTCGAGTGAGTTTCCAACTGCGCCGCCAAGCGGTTGATTCATGTCAGTCAATAGCGCGCGCGTCTTGATGCCGCACGAATTCCCAGTGCTCACAAGCGCGTGCGCCAGGTCCCTAGCCCTTGCTTCTTCACGCATGAACGCCCCATTGCCGACTTTCACGTCGATGATCATCGCGTCGAGACCGGCGGCGCCCTTCTTTGAAATGATCGAAGCGACGATCAGCGGGATGGCTTCGACTGTCGCAGTGGCATCACGCAGCGCGTACATCTTCTTGTCCGCCGGCGCGATTTCAGCAGTCTGTCCCGCCATTGCATAACCAACCTGGTCCAACACCTGCTTGAACTCAGTCGCGCTCAGGTTGACGCGATATCCGGGAATCGACTCGAGCTTATCGAGCGTTCCCCCTGTATGGCCCAGACCACGACCGGAGATCATCGGCACACACACGCCACACGCGGCAACGAGCGGAGCAATGATTATCGACGTCTTATCGCCGACGCCGCCGGTGGAATGCTTGTCTGCTTTGGGTTTGGGAATATCCGAGAAGTCGAGGATGTTGCCCGAATTGAGCATTGCTTCGGTCAACGCCTGCTGCTCTGCCTGGTCCATGCCGTTCAGGTAAATGGCCATGAGCAGTGCGCTAACCTGGTAGTCGGCAATGCGACCGCTTGTAACTCCGCCGATGAAGAAGTGGATCTCTTCGCGCGATAGACTGAGCCCGTCTCGCTTTTTCCTAATGACGTCCTGTGGTCTCAAGCTGCTTTTTTCCTTAGTTGCTCTCCATCAGAACAGCGGCCTGAGCGGTCACAGCGAGCCCCTGTCCCACCGCATCGAGTCCTTCGCCGGTCTTTGCTTTCACACTAACGCAACCTGCGTCGACTCCCAACACTCCCGCGATGTTTTCGCGTATTGAGTCGACGTAGGACCTGAGTTTTGGTGTTTCGAGCAAGATTGTCGAGTCAACATTGACTACGTGGAGACTGCGTTCGCGGACCAACCACATCACCCGCGAAAGCAATTCAAGACTGTCGGCGCCACTCCACTGTGGATCCTTATCGGGAAAATGCACTCCCAGGTCACCTTCACAAAGCGCGCCCAGAATGGCGTCGGCAATAGCGTGACTCAGCGCGTCCGCATCCGAGTGACCTTCGGCGCCGCGATCGGAAGTGATATGCACGCCGCCCAACACAAGCTCCCGCCCTTCAACCAATCGGTGCGTGTCAGTACCAATTCCGATCCGTAACATCTGTTTTAACGATCCGTGTAATCTGTGGTTAACAGCGCTTCAGCAAGTGCGAAATCCTCAGCGGTCGTAATCTTGATATTCCTCGAACTACCCTCGACCACAGTCACTCGTTTACCCATTTGCTCGACAAGCGCGCTCTCGTCCGTCAACGACGGATCGTTCACATCGGCGCACTGGTACGCCTGCCGCAACAACTCATACTGAAAGCACTGCGGTGTCAGTGCACGTCGCAACACACCACGATCAAGCGTCTTCACAACGGAACCGTCGCTGACCTGCTTGATAGTGTCTGTCACTGGAGCGACGAGAATCGCGGCGCCATCCGCTTGCGCAGCCGCAATCGTGCTGTTGATTTCGTCAACAGTAACAAACGGACGAACACCATCGTGCACCGCAACGATCTCCGCCGTTGCCGATCTGATTGCCGTCAACCCACGCTTCACCGACTCCGCGCGCGTCGCGCCCCCCGGAACAACCCGCGTGACTTTTCTCAACCCGTACTTCCCTGCCATCGAAAGGAAGCCCGCAGATTCTTCTGCGGGCAGGACCACGATCACTTCTTGAATCTGCTCACACTCCTCAAACGGTTTGAGTGTGTGAAAAATTACCGGCATTCCTGCGAGTAACAGAAACTGCTTCGGCCGATCGCTTGCCATCCGGGTACCAGCGCCGGCGGCAGCAATAATCGCGATGTTCATGAAGAGAGATAGGAATCGTAGAACGGCGTGCGGCGTCAGCTCTCAGTAATAGGTTCGCTTTCAGAAATACGCACTGGAGCTGGTCCAGTACTACGCGAATCACGCGCCTGACGACGCGAAGCGCCGTTGGTGCGGTGAATATCGCTGTGTCCGCCATTTTCCGCTTCTTCCCAGAGACGGCCGAAGATCATCTTGCCGGCAGTTGTTTGCAACACGCTGGTCACTGCGATGTCGGCGTTCTTGCCGATCAACCTGCGCGCATTGTCAACAACTACCATCGTGCCATCGTCGAGATAGGCCACGCCCTGATTGTATTCCTTGCCTTCCTTCAGGATGAAAACCCTCATTGCCTCGCCTGGGAGTACGACTGGCTTGAGCGCATTTGCCAACTCATTAATA
>JBKPJS010000752.1:0-12225 GCA_046730815.1 Acidobacteriota bacterium | reverse complement strand
GCGCAGCATGGCGGCGTAGTGATCTGGCACCAGGATTACTCCTATTGGACCAGGACGACCCCCGTGGCCCATATCTCATGCTGGATCGGCATGGACGATTCAACTCGCGAGAATGGCTGTCTATATTACGTCCCGGGCAGTCATCGCTGGCCACTTCTGCCACGCGCCAGCTTCGCGAGTCACATGGACGCGATTCTCGATTACTTGACACCGGCGCAGCGAGATGAGTTTAAGCCGGTGCCAATCGAGCTGAAGGCAGGCGAGTGCTCGTTTCATCATCCCATGATGGTCCATGGTTCCTATGCGAACGAAACTCCGCGCCCGCGACGCGCAGTAGTGATCAATGCATTTCGTGATGGAGTGGTTTCTGCGTCGCATGCGCCATTGCTGGAAGGCGTCCCGCCGATCCCTTCGGGTCAAAAGATCGATGGTCAGTTTTTTCCGTTGTTATTTGATTGTGCCATCGAAACACAATGACGAGATCGAAGAACTGCGACATGCCTGCAAGCTGCCGGGTGTTTAATGGATTCCATCAATTTCGAAAGGGGATTTTGTAATGACAGCAAAAGCAGCAGCGACCCCGACCCGAAGAAAAGTCTCGAACCTATTCAAGACAGCCAAGTCGTTTTCCAGTTTTTCCGTGAACGATTTGCAAAGAGCAAAAGAGTTCTATGGAGAGACACTCGGACTCGACGTTTCCGAAACACCCGAAGGACTGGAACTTCATACCGGCAACAACACGGTATTCTTATATCCCAAGCCGAATCACACTCCGGCTTCTTTCACCGTTCTGAACTTTCACGTGAACGACATTGAAGAGGCAGTGGACGACCTCGCCGCATTGGGAGTGACTCTCGAACACTACAACCTGCCTGACATAAAGACAGACGAGCGTGGAATCTGCCGTGGTCCAGGTCCGCAGATCGCCTGGTTCAAAGACCCCGCAGGAAATATTCTGTCGGTCCTTGAACAATAGCTTCAACACAAAGAACACGAAGACACGAACGATTTGAGCTTTCGCTGAATCGTTCGTGTCTTTTGTGCTTTGTGGCCTTGCACTATCCGGCCCCGGTTTGATAAAGGAAGAATCCTCATGCCTGTTCAAAACGAACCGGAACTAAATGCCACAGCCACGGCCGAACTGATCGTTGGTCCAGAAGACCTTGCGAGCTCATTGCCGATCGAAATGGGAGATGCCTTTCCACCAGTCTTAGCAACGGCGCGGATGGTTGCGCTGATGGAGATTGCGGCATCGCGCGTGCTCAAGCCTTTGCTTGGACCAGGTGAGTTGTCGGTTGGCGTAACCGTCGATATCACTCACACTGCGCCGACACCGCAGGGCGCGCAGGTCACAGCAACTGCACGTTATGCCGGTCGTGAAGGCAAGCTGTTCCTTTTTGAAGTCATTGCTGCCGACCCCGGCGGTGAGGTCGGTCGAGGATGGCACAAACGCGCGATCGTCGCGAGCGAACGGTTACAAAGCGGCGCCGCCAAGCGAGTGAGTTGAGGTGTGTCATGTCAGCAGCCCCCCGAATGATCCTGCGCAGCCGCAAGCGTCCGACAGTAAACCAGGAAACATTTGAGAAGGAGTTTGCCTTCGAGAGCCTGAAGAGCGATCGACTTCGCGTCACGATTTTAATTGGCGCGATCGTGAGCGCTTTAGGAATCGTTTTACTGATGGTGCTGTTCTTTTATGACGAGTTCCAGGCTGCCTTTCACGGTAATTTTAAAGGGTTTCTGGTCGCCGTCTTCGTAATCTTTGGAGCCAATCTTGTTTATTTGCTGGCTGAGCGCACAGTTATTGATCGGCTGATCACAAAACGGATAAGACCTTTCAATGCTTTGAAGTATCTGAGTGCCTTTGTCGAGACGAGTATTCCGACTGCGGGAATGATTGTGGGCTCACTTTTCCTTGGACCGGTCTACACGCTGTTTACTCCCGCCGCGTTTCTATATCCATTGTTCATTTCACTGTCTGCACTGCGACTGAATGTGAGGCTGTGTATCTTCACCGGAGCTGTCGCGGGCGTGGAGTACACGCTGCTGGCTTTTTATTTCATACAGAAATCTTCCGGTACGATCGAACCGATCCTCACAGGCACGCCGCATCATTTGTTCAAGGGTTTTCTCTTGTTTCTTACGGGCGCAGTGACCGGACTCGTGACGCTTCAGGTCAGAAAACGCATCCTCAACTCTTTCTCGGTTATCGAAGAACGAAACCGGATCTCGCGTACTTTCGGTGAATACGTTTCGCCGGAAGTAATGGGCAAGCTGCTCGATCTGAAACCGGATCTGCGCAGTGAAAACAAAAATGTATGCGTGATGTTTCTTGACATCAGGAACTTCACCGGGTTCGCGGAGAAGAGGAGTCCGGAGGAAGTGGTCCAATATCTCGAGTCGCTGTTTGAGTTCATGATTGAAATCGTGAACCGGCATCATGGGATCATTAACAAATTTTTGGGCGACGGGTTTATGGCCGTCTTCGGCGCGCCCTTGTCAGACGGCAAGGATTGCGCGAATGCGCTCGAAGCTGCTCGCGAGATTCTTGCGAGAGTGCATCAGGAAGTGGAATCAGGGACGATCATCCCGACCACCGTCGGGATCGGTCTTCATGCCGGCGAAGCTGTCACCGGCAGCATCGGATCTGCACTACGACGCGAGTACACGGTGATCGGCGACGTAGTGAATCTCGCTGCGCGGATTGAGAAACTGAACAAGCGTTTTGATTCGCAACTCTTGATCTCGGAAATAGTTTGGCAGGCGGTCAGTGAAGATCCAAATAAAGCCGTTCCGATGGGCCAGGTACAGGTTAAAGGCCGGGAACAGGCGATCCAGGTTTACCAGGTTGCATAGACAGGATTGGCAGAATTTACAGGATGGCAATCTTGTTAATTCTAAATCCTGTCTATGGTTTTTCTGTAAAGTAGCTCTAATGCTTTAGTAATCTCCGCTGGTGTTTGGGCTACCGAAAACTGAATCGGATCTCCAAAAGTAACTGAGACTGTGCCGGGACGAACGAAGAATTGGCGTCTCTGCTTCAGTTCGAAAAGACCGCGCAGCATGATCGGAACCACTGGTACGTTGAGTTCCGCTGACAGCAATCCAATACCAGCCCTGAACGGTTGGATTTGCCCGTCTTTCGTCTCTGTTCCCTCCGGAAAAATCAGCACACTCCAGCCTCGATCCATCGCTTCACCTGCATAGGCGAAGCTCTGTCGAAATCCACTCTCCCGAGGCAAAGGAAAAACGTTGAACAGACCTGCTGCGAGCGCATAGGTTACTTTTGACTTCAGATTCGCAAACCATCCCATTGTCGCAGGCGGGTAACGCCACTCGCGCAACATCTCTCCCTGCATCGCAATCGCTAATCGTGACCGCCAGCGCACCGGCAATGCCGATAGGATCAGTCCCGCATCGACATCAGTGACATGGTTGGAAATAAAGAGCACCGGACCTTTCACGTTAGCAAGTCGTTCGACGCCGCTCACTCGTACGCAGCACATGATCCACGTGATCGGCAACAGAAAGACGTGATAAACGATCGTGCGGATCCACGTCATTGGAAAGCGCATCGCCCACCTGGGATACGGATAAGCAACTGCCTCCGACTTTCCCTGGCTAACGATTCGTTCCACGTCACCAATCGTCGTGGCCTCTGTGATTGCTGCTTCATCGAGTTCAACCTGGTATCGGTCCTCCAACGCGCTCAACAATTCAACCCTGCCAAGTGAGTCGAGCTTTAAATCAGCGAGCTTTGCTGACGGATCCAACGCCGTCGCTTGCGTACCTACGATCCGGCTGATTACCGGAAGACTCAAGGGAGCGAGTTCCGCCGCCGCAGCCTGCGACGGTTGTTCCTCAGGCAGCATTGTCTTAATTGCTTCTGCAACCTGGCCCTTGACGACCTTTCTTGTGCCCGTCGTACGAGGAAAGTCCGCGTTGGGCCAGATCAGCCAGTGACGAATGCGCTGAAACTCTGCCAGCGATTCGTTAGCACGCTGCACAGCCGAGTTGAGATCGGAATCCGTGTTGTGCGGAATCAATACCGCCAGTGCCTCAGTACCTCTTGATCCGGGGGATGAAATCACGGCGCTCGCTTTGATCTCCGGTTGACGATCGAGAGCGGCTTCGAGATCACTGGGATAAATTTTGAGACCAGCGGCGGTGACGATAGTGTCCTTGCTTCTGCCGCGAAAGTAGATGTTGCCCTGTGGACCAACTTCTCCGATGTCGCCCGTGTGAATCCAACCCTGCTGGTCAGTGAGCGGTTGAATGCCGGCGCCCCAATATCCGGGCGAGACGCTGTCGCCGCGCACGAGGATTTCTCCGTTCTCATTCAACTTCAATTCCTGCCCGGCGAGAGGTTTTCCAATCGAGCCGCGGCGCGTGCGAAACGGATGAGACAGGCTTGTGAGCGACGCGGTCTCCGTCATCCCATAGCCTTGAATCACTGCATAACCGACCTGGCGCCAGAAACTTTCGGTGTCGCTGTCCAGAGTCGCGCCGCCGGTTATGAAGGCCCAAAGCCGCCAACCAAATCGCCGGTGAACATTTCGAAACGCCCACCAGTTTCGTAAGAAGTGACGTCCTTCAGCAGCCGCAAGCTGATCCTCGCGCAGCGCGTTGTCGTTCATGACTTTCTCATGCAGCGTTTCCAGCACGCGCGGCACGGTTACGACTACATTGATTCGTTCCTTGTTAGTTACGGCGATGATCTCAGAAGGCTTGTACGACTCGCGGAAATAAACCTCGGCGCCCAGGAACTGTGGAATGAAGATCCCCATCAACTGGCCGAAGACGTGGCTCAATGGCAGAAGGCACAGAAAGCGGAGTGGATGTACGAGCCGCTCCCAGCGAGCATACTTCTTGAACTCTTTCTCGATCGGAGCGAGGTTAGCGAGTAGATTCCGATGCGTGAGGCAAACGCCTTTTGGCTCGGCAGTGGTTCCGGAGGTAAAGACGATTTCTACAAGGTCGTCAGGTTTGATGGCGCCGGGGGCATAAGTCTTATCCGAATGCGCTCTGATGACATCTTCAAGGTTATTGAGGTGTATGCGAGGAACAGCGAGTTGCGGCTGTGCGTCATCGGCGAGCAGCAGTTTCGCGGAAACTTGTTGCTGTACTCGCGCGGCGAAATCGGCGGCAGACTTCAGGTCAAGTGGAACGACTACTGCGCCACGCAGCAGACAGCCATAAAAAGCTGCAATCCACTCCGGACTGTTCTCGGCCCAAAAAAGCACGCGATCGCCGGCGCCGATGTCGCGGGCTTCGAGTTCTCGGGCAAACTGAAAAGCGCACGAAGCCAGATGGGAGTAGGACCAACGTGAAGTTCTCAGTCCACGCCAGTGGACAACTGCTGTTTGCTCGCCACGCGCCAGGCAGTCATCGAGAAAACTGAGTAAGGTTTCTCGCACGGGCGAAAGCTCTTTTTGACAGGATTAACAGGATGAACATGATTCATAGCCATCATGTAAATCCTGAAATCCTGTCTACTGTCCGATTGGAGGATCGGTGGCGGTCGCCTGTTGATTGGGATTAACGTGAATCGTGTTGGTGTCCGAGTCAACGTAATAATAGTTTTTACCCGTAGCACTGACTCCGGTCGGCACCTGCGGGTCGGCATTGATGGTGTAACCAGGCTGTGCGGACGTCGACTTCGGAATGACCTTCATCGTGTAAACGTAGCCATCTACCACCGGAGTGGTGCCGTCAAAACGGCTGTCGAGCAGGTTCTCCTTACGCATCTCCTCAAACGTGCCAAACGAACTGCGCTGGTGAGCGTTGTAATAGAGCATCTGTTGCTCGGCGATCGAGCGGAGAGTCTTAATTGCCGCCGCCTCATTTGCAGCTTTGATAGCAGATCGATATCCCGCGATGCCGACTCCGATGAGTATGCCGATGATGGCGATAACGATCATCAACTCAATAAGCGAAAAGCCGCGCTGGTTCTTTTTAGTATTATTCAGGGGTTTCATAGGCTCTCTCCTCCAGGCACTTACACGTAGCTTTGAGTCTCCAGTTCCGGTTTCTGCTACGCTTGCCCATTCTCCATACGGGCCATACGGGACTTAGTCTAGCCCACGGATTGCCGATTGCCAATTGCCGATTGCCGATGGGAAGACCTCGACCCTCCATTTCATTCTTAAAAATCGGCAATCGGTAAATGGCAATCGGCAATGCCACGTGCGGCCAACTTTTCCGTGCTACACGTGCTCTTAGCATGTAGAATGCAGGCAATTCATGCGGAACCTCGAAACAATCAACAGCGGACAGATAACCAGCGCAAACGCCCTCGAGCAAATTGAGCGGCTGCAGCAGGCTGTGGAAACTGTCATCAAGGGCAAGCCGGAAGCAATTCGACTGGCCATTGTGACGTTGATTGCCGGCGGCCACCTGCTGGTTGAGGACGTTCCCGGTGTGGGCAAAACAACGCTGGCCCACGCGCTCGCCCGCGCTCTCGATTGTAATTTTCAGCGCATTCAGTTTACTTCCGACCTGCTGCCTTCCGACGTGATCGGGCTTTCCGTCTACAACCAGCACAGCGGCATGTTTGACTGGAAACCCGGACCTGTTTTTGCCAACGTCGTGCTGGCGGACGAGATCAACCGGACCACTCCGAAGACACAGTCTGCGCTGCTGGAAGCAATGGCTGAAAGGCATGTGACTGTTGAAGGGGTGACTCACGATCTGCCGGCGCCGTTCATCGTTCTCGCAACACAGAACCCCATCGAGCATCACGGTACTTATCCGTTGCCGGAATCGCAGCTCGATCGGTTCATGTTGCGATTACGCATCGGATATCCGGCGCCCGCCGACGAGCAACGGATCCTGCGCGATCGCGAGTATGCAGATCCACTGGACGATCTCGAGCCGGTAATGAGCGCGCCTGAAGTAGTGGAACTGCAACAGGCTGTTGCCACTGTTTCCGTCGACGATGCACTGGTCCAATATTTAATGCGGATCGTTGCGGCGACGCGGGAATCGGAGATGCTGGATCTCGGTGTGAGCCCGCGCGGGACGCTGTCGCTCTTTCGTGCCGCGCAGGCGCTGGCACTCGGCGAGGATCGCACGTACTGCATTCCCGACGACATTAAGCGCCTGGTGGTTCCCGTGTTTGCGCATCGCATCGTAGTGAGCTCGCGATTCTCATCGTCGCTGCGCCGCAGTGAAGAAGCAGAAGCCGTCCTGAATGAAATCCTGAAGACTGTTAGTGTCCCTCTGTGAAAGGCAGTCCACAGATTACGCGGATGATTATCTCGTAATCTGTGGATGATCTTAGTGTGACTTCAAAACCGTCATGGTTGCGCGTAGTTCTCGGAACGTTGCTGGTCCTTTCCGGACTTGCAGCAGCGCTGGTGACAGTGTTGGCGCGTCGCGCAAATGAGAATGGACTGGCGGGCGCCGCAGCGATCTCGTCGTTACTGATTGCGTTGCTGCTTACGATCTTCATAGTTCCGCCGCTCGCGCGCTCCGCACGACTTGAAGTCGGGAATCTGGATTTTCCGTTTGAACCAACAAGCGGGGGCGGCGTATTTCTGGTGATCATCATCGTGGTTGGGTTCGCGGCGTGGAACACCGGAAACAATCTGCTGTTCCTCGTCTTTTCACTCCTTTGCTCCACGCTTTTCGTGGGCTGGATTGCGGCTCGCACTTCACTTCGCGATTTGACTGTGTCAGCACGTTTTCCCGATCACATCTTTGCGGCTGAACCAGCTCCGGTGATCGTCACACTGCGCAATATGAAGCGCGTGCTACCTTCGTTTTCGATCCTCGTTGAAGCGCGTGGGCCACACAGTGACGCCGACGTGAACTCGAAACGGCGACGGCGTTACGCCAAGCGTTTGCTGGCATATTTCAGCTACGTGCCGCATGGCGCAGCCGCCGAACAACGTGTCGAACAGTTGTTCCCCACTCGCGGGCATGTGCTGATCGATGGGTTTGAGTTGTCCACTCGTTTCCCATTTGGGTTTTTTCGACGGCGTCGCCGATTGCGAGCGAGGAACGTAGACATCATCGTTTATCCGAAGCCTGAAGTGATTAGCGACGAATTGCACCTGCTCCCGATGTACGCCGGACGAATGCCTTCTTTGCGGCGTGGTGCGGGACACGATCTATTCTCGATGCGCGACTATCAACCGCAGGACGACTTGCGACATATCGATTGGAAAGCGACTGCGAGATCGCGTCGTCTGACCGTGCGCGAGTTCACTTCGGAAGATGAGCGACGGATCACGATAGTGCTGGATACGACCCTGCGGCACGGTGAGTCGCCCGAGCGATTTGAACGCGGTGTCGTGCAGGCCGCGTCGTTGATTAAACACTTTATCGACGAGCGTGCGGAAGTCCGGCTGGTGCTGGGTAACGAAGTTGGTCCATTTGGTTCAGGGACGGAACATCTCTATCGTTGCTTGCGCCGGCTTGCTCTCGTGACACCGCGCGAGGGGGTTCAGACTGAGATCGGCACGGCGATAACTCGCGACGTCGTCGAGCACGACTACGCGATTCTTTTGACGGCCGCATCACCCGGATCGATACCCGCAAACGTTTGGCGCACCAGCCACGTCATCTACCTGTGATTAGCCACCAAAAGGCACAAAAAGTACAAATTCTGATTGGATTGTGTTTTGTCCTCTCCGGGGCGACGGGGCTGATTTACGAAGTGCTCTGGGCGCGAATGCTTGGATTGGTTTTTGGAGCGACGACGCTTGCCGTCAGTACCGTGCTCGCTGCGTTCATGGGGGGTCTCGCACTCGGTAGCGCCTTAGCGGGCAAGCTCGCCTCACGCATTACGAAACCACTTGCCACTTACGGCTTGATGGAAATCGGCATCGCTATCTACGCTCTGCTTGTTCCTTTCCTGTTCCGCTGGATCGATCACGTGTACGTGCTAATCTGGCAGCAGTTTCAACCCGGGTTCTTTGCCTTTAGTTTGTGGCGCTTCTTGCTCTCGAGTCTGGTCCTGCTTGTGCCGACGACTCTGATGGGCGCAACGCTCCCGGTTCTCGCGGCTGCGTTAGTTCATTCGTCATGGAGAAATTCAGTCGCGAGGCTCTATGCATGCAACCTCGCGGGCGCCATTCTCGGCACACTCGCGGCAGGCTTTGTGTTGTTGCCCTCACTGGGTATTCGAACCACGATCGCCGTGGCGGCGATTTTGAATATCGTCGTCGGCGTGGTTGCGATCGTTTTACAGCGCAGCACTATTCCTCACTCATATTCCGATCCTCATCCTGTTCATCTTGAAAATTCTGAAAGTCCTGTCCCTGTCTCGTTCTGGTTATTCGCAGCTTTCGCATCCGGCTTTGTCACTATCAGCACACAGGTTTCATGGACGCGGATTCTCACGATGATCATCGGTTCGAGTACTTACGCGTTCAGCATCGTAGTGGCGCTATTCCTGATAGGTCTCGCGGCCGGCGCATGGTGGATTGCTCGAAAAGATCGATCCGAGAGATTGCGGCCGATGATTCTGAAAGTCGAAGTCCTTACGGCTATTAGCCTGCTCCTGAGTCTTTTTGTTCTTAACGAACTGCCGTCATTGCTTATTACCCTTGGATTGCGATCTCAGACATCTTCCTGGGCCGGATTGCTCGCGTTGCAAATCCTGCCTGCAACTCTGCTGATTCTCGTGCCGGCTTGTTTGATGGGAATGGTGATGCCGCTGGTCTTGGTTTGGGCCGGCGCCGATCAAAAGAGGGCTGTGGCGCGGGTCGGTCGCAGTTACGCCGTGAACACGATCGGCGCGATCGCGGGCGCGTTCATCACCGGCTTCTTATTAATTCCAAAAACAAGCACGAGGTTTACCTTATTACTAGCTGCGACGTGCTGCCTGGTCGTGGCCGCTGTTGCTTATCAACCAGGCGAGTCAGTGCGCGACCCGGCTTTGAAGCGCGCGGTTGCGATTGGCTTAACTCCCATCCTCGCGATTGTGCTTTTCCTGATTGCGCCGCCGATGAATCTCGCAGACCTGTCGATCGGCGCTTATGACAGTTTGGTCCGAGTGCTCGCCCAAACACGTGAAGGAACGAACAACGAGTCTGGTCAAACAAACCAACCGCAGATTCATGAGCTGTTGATGTATCAGGAAGGACCGACAGCGACCGTGTCTGTGCGTAAGGACCAGAACACGGTTTCGATGGCCATCAACGGCCGCACCAATGCGTCTGACAGTATTTACGACATGCCGACGCAGGTGATGCTGGGACAAATTCCTCTGCTGATTGCGCCGAAGATCGATACGGGGCTGATTATCGGTTACGCAACCGGCATCACCGTCGGCGCGATGCTGCAATCCCCGATTCAATCTGTGACCTGCGTTGAACTCGAGCCGGGCACAGTGGCCGCTTCAAGATTTTTTGAACACATCAACAACCGGCCACTTGATGATCCGCGCATGACCCTGATCATTGACGATGCGCGGAGCTTTCTCAGCGTGACTCAGAACCGTTATGACTTCATCGTGAGCGAGCCGAGTCATCCGTGGGTGCCGGGTGTCGCCAATCTGTTTACGCAGGAGTTCTTCGAACTCGGTCGCGGCCGTTTGAACGATGAGGGAGTCTTTGTGCAGTGGGTGCAGATTTATCAACTGTCGACGGAGAGTTTGCGATCAGTGCTGGCGACGTATCACAATGTTTTTCCGCACGTCCTCGTGTTTCGTGTTGGCGGGTTGAATAAAGGCAAGGATCTGATCCTGGTGGGAAGCAACCGGCCATTGAATCTGGACCGTTTGGCAGAACGGTTCGCGGACCCGCGCATGGCTGCTGAAATCGCGAGAGTTGATTTGAAGACGGAAGCTGACGTTAGAGCATGGTTTGTGTGTGATGAGTCAAAGCTTGGACCAGCGGTGGCGGGGGCAAAGATCAATACCGACGACAACATGCATATCGAAATGACTGTGCCGCGTGAGGCGTTCCGGCCGTTGATGCAGACGAATGCGGAGTGGGTGCAAGCGCTGGCTAAGTGAGACAGGATTACAGGATTTTCAGATTTGCAGGATAGTTCTATGACAGCAATGCTTCGGAGGCAGCCTCACCGCTGCGGATGCAGTCTGGAATTCCGGCGCCGCGGTAAGCGTTACCGGCGAGTGTCAGGCCGGGTAGTTCCTTCAAGAGGCTTTCGATTTCCTCCACACGATCGAGATGGCCCACCTCGTACTGCGGCATCGACTTTTCCCACTTCGCCACTTCGGTGAATAACGGCGGTTCGGTGATACCCAACAACTCGCGCAGATCGGCTTCAACTCTCTTCGCCATCTCCAGCTCATCAAGCGCGAAGATTTCGGGCTGCAACGCGCCGCCCGCAAACGCGCGGAGCAGTACGTATCCATCAGGAGCACGCCCGGAAAACTTCACGCTGCTGAACGTGCACGCGATCAAAGATCTTTTTTCGATGAGGGGAACTACAAACCCAAATCCGTTTAGCGGATGCGCGACTGCCGCGCGCCTGTAACCGAAGTTGATCGTGGCTGTTGATGCGTATTTGATCTGTCTGAGTTTCTGCGCGAGCTGTTCGTGTGTATCGCTTAACAGTGACGCCGCGATATAAGCCGGAACAGCCAAACACACTGCATCCGCCTTGAGCTGCTCATCTTTATCCGTGGTTATCGTCCATCCTTGATCTACAGTCAACCTGTGCGCTCGCGTCTTCAAGCGAATATCCGCGTTAATCCGTGTTACCGCATCGACCAACACCTGCATTCCGCGATCGAACGACAGAAACAAACTATAACGCGCGCCGCTCGTGCCGCTCTTTTGCTCACGGCCCTGCCGCAGCATCGCGAGAATCAGGCTGCGGTGCTTACGTTCCATATCCAGGAAGCGTGGCAGCGTCGCGCGCAGGCTCAGCGTTTCCGGATCAGCCGTGTAAATACCGCCAACCATGGGCTGGGCCATGCGTTCGAGAGCTTCGTTTCCGAGCCTGCGCCTCACAAAACTCGCGAGACTCTCGTCGTCTGTGCCGTTCGTATCTCTTCGCGGCAGCAACAAATCAGCCGCCATGCGCGCCTTACCCGGAAGGCTGAAGATGTCGCTCGTGAGAAACGGCCACATACGCGATGGCGCCATCAATTGAAACCCGTCCGGCACGTGACGCAGCCGCCCATTTCTCACAATAAAGCTGCGCCGGTACTCTTCGTTTGTCTGGATTAGTTGCGGTTCGAGGCCGAGCCGCTTGGCAAGCGCGAGTGCCTGCGGCTTTTCGGAAATAAACGAATCAGGTCCGCGCTCG
>JBKPJS010000751.1:0-1511 GCA_046730815.1 Acidobacteriota bacterium | reverse complement strand
GCTATACACAACGTACCTGGCGAGTATGTTTCGCTCAGTGCGTTTTGGAATTACTGAAGCGCACGGGCGGGGGGTCGCGATGCAGTTCAACTACCTGACTGACGAAGGCGCGATCAAGTTCAACGAAGCCAAAGGGACGTTCAGCATCGATCATTCGAAGATCAAAGAAGGTGTGACGAAGCTGACGCGCGAATTGCTGACGCTCGAAGCTGAGGGCTCTTACGACAAAGCGAAAGCGATACTGGATAAGTTTGCGTTGATCCGGCCGCCGATGCAGACCGCGCTGGACAAGTTGAAGGATGTGCCGGTGGATATTGAGCCGGTGTTTCCGCTGGCGAAATAAGCCACAGATGAACGGCGAATGACGCAGATCCGATTTGCTTCATCCGCGTTCATCTGCGGCTAAAATGTTTTCTGAAGAACGTCGCGATCTTCCAGGCGTCGATCGCTTTCCAGGGTAACTCAGCGGTTGTGTAGTGGCCGCAGGGCAGCCAAACGATGTCGAGCGGCAAGTTGTGGCGACGAGCTTCAGCAATCGCTTCGCGGGAGAGATCAATTGGAAAGGTCAGATCGTAACGCGCCACGATGAAACGGATCGGCCGGTGGCCCATCGCCGCGATGCGAGGCATAAACGGCAGCGGACTAATCGGCGCCCAGTAAGTTCGCAACTCATCCAACGTCAAATGATCCGCAAACCCGGCGCGAACGTGCGCCGTCGAGAGTCCGTTCCACACAACATCCGCTACATAACCTGAAACGTGATTGAAGGCGCCCGCATTGAGATCCGGTTCGTGCGCAAACGCCAGGAACGCGATACACGATCCAACGCTCGTGCCGAGAATTCCCACACGCTCGTACCCTTGCATCTTCAACCAGCGCACTGCCGCACGAGTGTCCAGCACAGCCTGTCGCATCGACTGAATGGTGCGCCCGATGTTGGTGCAGACCAAATGATCCGCACGCTCGAGTTCGGCGGGCTTTCGTTGCTGATGATAAGGAAGCGTCAGCCGCAGCGCCGACATGCCAATCAGGTTGAAGATCCGGCAAGCATCGACATGACTTTCAGGTTGCGCATTCCACTGCGGCAATACAACCACGGCATTGCGTGATTTCTTTTTTGCGGGAAAGAACCTCGCGCGGGCAGTGTTATTTTCGACAGAAGGCGTGTGGACAGCGCTGGTCCAGGTTAATTGATCGCCATCGAGCCGGTAATCGTTAATGGGTGGCAAGGCGTAAAAATCTTCGCTTGCCTGCATCACGCGGGCGGTGTGGCTGCGAAACAGGTCGCGCGGATCGTCGCCATTGACGTGGTCGACGATGTACGACAAGCCCCACTCAAAAGGACGCACCAGGCGGTTGTTGTCGAGTTGATGGTACCAGCGCTCGCGCCGGTGCATGTAGTTTTTCCAGAAAGCCACGAGTTCGGGATACTAAAACAGATCACTCGCAAAGTAAAAACCACCCACAGATTACACAGAATCTGTGCAATCTGTGGATGGCTTGTCTAAGAG
>JBKPJS010000750.1:0-8959 GCA_046730815.1 Acidobacteriota bacterium | reverse complement strand
TTATCAACCTGTGCCTTCCAAAGAACCGGGCGGCAGTTTTGAGCTGCGACCCGGCGTGAGGCTGTTGCTCTACGTCCGGCGCAGGGTTATTGAAGATTAAGCCCCGAAAAGCACAATGGCCTTCCCATAAATCGTTTGGGCTTTTTGTTGCTTCTTTGTGGCTGATGCTTAACCTTGCTTCTGACTTCATTAACAAACCCTAACCTCAAGTTTTGGTTGACATTCTAAGCGGCTCGCACTTATAGTGGCCTCCGCGAATGTTCAAACTGCAACGCCTGGAAATCACTGGCTTTAAATCCTTCGCCGACTACACCGAAATAATCTTCACAGGAGACGGAATTACCGCCATCGTCGGCCCCAACGGCTGCGGTAAGAGCAACGTTGCCGATGCAATTGCCTGGGTTTTGGGCGAGCAGCGGGTCAAACACCTGCGCGGCGGCGAGATGAAGGATGTCATCTTCCAGGGTGCTCGCAACCGGCCACCCAGCGGTATGGCCGAAGTCGTCATGCACATGGTTCGCGACGAGGTTGACGAAGTTGAGCCGGACATTCAAGACATCGACTCAACTCTCGAGCGAATCGACGATCGATTGGTGAATCTCGACGAGGTTCTCCCGCAAGAAGCAACACCGCAAGCCGAACAAACGGAACCGAGCGCGGTAGCGCCGGGTGCGGACGAAGCAGCGCCGGCCCAAACTGTTTCGGAATCGACTCCCGCTCACAAACCAACCCACAAGCGACACTGGCGCCGTCGAAATCTCGCATTGGAATTCGCCCCCGGCGAAGCTGTCTCGGTCACTCGACGACTTTATCGATCCGGCGAGAGTGAGTATTTGCTGAACGACAAAATCTGTCGTCTCCGCGATATTCAGGATCTTTTTTCCGGAACCGGTTTGGCTGGTGGTCACTACGCCATCATCGAACAAGGCCGCATCGGACAGATCCTTTCGGCGAAGCCGATGGATCGCCGCACGATCATCGAAGAGGCGGCCGGTATCACGAAGTTTCGCGTTCGGCAAAGAGCAACGGAAGCGAGGCTCGAATCTGCCCGTGCGAATCTCTCACGAATCTCAGACATCGTTGCGGAGATCGATCGCCAGGTAAACAGCTTGCGACGGCAGGCAGCAAAGGCGCGTCGCTATGGGGTGCTTCGCGAAGAGTTGCGCGAGCTGTTGCGGCACGTCTACGTCGCAGAAGACCGCAAGCTTGCGACGGTGCTTGAAGACACGAAGGCAAGGCTCTCAGAGATCACTGAGCTCGAACTCGGAATTGCCGGCGACTTAAGTAAACGAGAAGAAGCCGCGCGCTCTGCAACTCAAGAAGCGCGAAGTCTCGAAGACGAGTTGTCGACTGCGCGCGCCGCTGCCGCCGAAGCGGTACTCAGACGAGATCGACAGGCGCGTGAGTGCGTCTATCAGCAAGAGCAGTTGAGCGAGATTGAAAAACGCAAGAGTGAAGTTGCGGCAGAGATTGAGGCTTTGACTTCGCGTCTGGTCTTGATTGAGGCCGAATGCCACCGCCTGCAACATGAAGATGCAAGGCTTCGTGAAGAGTTTAATCAGAGCGCCTTACTGTTGAGCAGCGCTGAAGAGTCGTACGCGGGAAAGCTGGCCGCCGCCAATGCCGCGGAGATTGAAATCGAAAACGCCCGCTCTGAACTTCTGTCGCAAACAGCAATTGCCGAGCGCGTCCGAGAAATTGCCCGCCAACTCGAGGCGACTCTAGAGCGTTTATCTCAGCAAGCCGAAGGTTTGGCTCGCGAAGGAGATCGCGCGGCAAGCCAGCACGCCGAACGAAAGCTTGAAGCAGAGAGGTTCGCTCGCGAGCTCGGCGACTCGCGCGGGCGTGTAGCCAAACTTCAGGCCGAACGTGAAATAGCCGTCGATGCTGTTGTTCGCGGCCACGAAGCAGTCAGCGATACCGAGGCTGAGCTGGCCAGGGTGCGTGATGAGTACTCGCGTGCGAGTCATCGCCTCGAGAGTTTGAAAGAGTTGGACCAGAGGCGTGCCTACTACTCGCCGGCTGTGCAACTCCTCTTTTCTCCTGGTGAAACCACGCGCCAGTTCCATTTCATCGGCACACTTGCCGACGCATTGAACGTTGACGCTAAGTGGGAGCGAGCGGTCGAAGGCGTGCTCGGATCTTCATTGCAGTCGATAGTTGTGCCAACGCCTGACGATGCAGTGCGCGCGGCGCAGTGGCTGCGCGAGAACAATGGCGGTCGCGCTAGTTTCCTCGTCGCCGGTTTGCACGGCGGCAGTGATGAAGTAAACACGGTTACGGCGCTCGCGTGCAGGCTTGAAGAGCGGCTGGCGCTCTCGCCGGGTCTCCCCGGAGGCTTTGGTGATGACCTGCGAATTTGCGATCTGCTTGGCGCGCCGCAGCAACTGGTCACAGTGCTCAAGCGAACACTCCCGCAAAAAATGAACGCGCGACTCGCAGCCAGTCTTGACGACGCGATGGCCAAGTCGATTGCGACTGGCGAAATGTATGTCACGCTAAATGGCGATTGGATCGCGAGTGGGCAGTTCGTTAACGCCGGTGACGCGCGCGATCTCGAAGAAGGAGCGGGATTGCTCGCCTTTAAACGTGAGTTACGGGAGTTGGAAACGCGCGCCGAAGCGTTGGCCCAGGAAGTTGATGCGGCAGCGCGATCGGCGAAGGATGCGCGGGCGCGGCTCGTCGAGTTGGAAGATGCTGTAGTTCTCTTGAACGAAGCGATTGGTCGCGAAGAACGCGACGCGATGGCGCGCGAGCATACGACGACCAACCTACAGCAGGAAGTCGAACGAGCCGAGCGCCACATGCGCGTTGTCGGCCAGGATTCCGCACGCGTCGATCAGGAGCGACTGGAAGTTGAAAACCGGCGAGCACGTGCATTGCTGGAAGCCGAAGCAGCGGAAACAGCCAGGGAACTAGCGGCTGATAACGTCATCAAAGCATCGGCCTTGTTGACGGATTTGCGACGCGAAGCAGAGGTCGAGAGCGAGTCGCTTGCGGGACAACGCGCGACTGCGGCGGCAGCAGCGGAGCGACGTCGCGGCACAACAGCAGAGCTACGCCGCACGGAAGGCGAACTCATCGACTTTGCCGCGCGCGTTGACAGGCACCGCATGGATCTCGCGGAGATGGCCGGGCGCAGTGAGGAACTGAAACTCTCAATCGCGGATCTCGAACTCGCCGCCAGCTCAGTTGAAAGTGATCGTGCTCGCGAAGAGGAGCAGATCTCGGATCTCTCGAACCGGTTGCAGGAAGCACGCCGGCAGGCAGATGAGTTTTCGGCCGAGTTATCCGAACTCAATCGTCGCGCGGGTGAAGTGCGTGATGCTCGCGGTGCATTGGAAGTGCAGCGCGCCGAAGCACAGGCGCGCCAGACGTTTGTTCACGAGAACTGCCAGACCGAGTTGGGCCAGGCTCTTGAAGACCTTGCGCGCGAGCTTGTCGTTCCGGATGATTTCGATCTCGACGCTAGCCACGTACGCGTTGAAGAGCTGCGCACGCGTCTCGAAGGTTTTGGCGGCGTGAACATGATGGCGCTCGAGGAGTTAGCTGAAGCGGAAGAGCGTCTACTCTTCCTGACCGTTCAACGTCAGGACATCGTCGAAGGAATTTCCGCAACTGAGGAAGCATTGCGAGAGATCAAACGTCGCTCGCGCGAACGTTTCCGTCACGCCTTCGATCAGATCAACAAGAACTTTAGCGCGTTGTTCCAGGAGTTGTTTGGCGGTGGGCGTGGTGAGATGAGTTTGATCGATGCTGATGACGTGCTCGAGTCGGGCATCGACGTGGTGGCGCAACCGCCAGGCAAACGTTTGCAGAACGTGTTGCTTTTGTCAGGTGGCGAGAAGGCGATGGCGGCCCTCGCGCTAGTGTTGGGTATTTTCCATTACCGCCCGGCGCCCTTCTGTTTGCTTGACGAAGTCGACGCGCCACTTGACGAAGCGAACGTGGGACGCTTTACTGATAAGGTCGTCCAGATGTCTGCTGATACGCAATTCATTGTGATCACGCATAACAAGAGGACGATGGAGATGGCCCGCGCGCTTTACGGCGTAACTATGGAGGAAGCAGGTGTCTCGAAGTTGGTGTCGGTAAAGTTTGAGTGAATAAACGAAAGTCATTGTTGCAAGGGCTCCCCGCCGCGCTGATGGTTTTTAGCGCGGCGATTTCCATTTATGCGCAGGCTCAGGGCGCGAAGCATAATTCCCGCCCACAGCAAGCGGCCGCTGCTGTAGTGAACGGCGAAAGCAAGCCTGATGCAGTCAAGTACTCCTACGAGTTTTCGCAGCCCAAATTTTACATCAAACACATTGTGCTCGAACACGATGGGAATGGACGCGGCACGGTCACGTTCGAACGCTTGAACGAAGATACGCCGGTCGTCGAGCCAATCGAGCTTTCGACGGCCGCTCTTGCACGCATCACTTCGTCCTGGCAGGCACTCCAGTTTCTCGAGTCGAATGCAGACTATCAGGCAAGCAAGCAGTTTCCTCATCTTGGAACGATGCGGATTGGAATGCAGCGCGGCGATCGAAAACGAGTGGCGGAGTTTAACTGGACCAACAATTCCGACGCTTCGACGTTGGTGAGTGAGTATCGCAAGGCTGCGGATCAAGCGATTCTGATTTTCGATATTTCGATCGCCCGCCAGAACCAGCCGTTGAACATGCCCAAGCTGATGGAGGCTATGGAGTCGTTGCTTAAGCGAAATGGGCTTTCCGATCCGCATCAGTTGCTCAAGCTGCTTCAGGACATCAGCACCGACGAACACGTACCACTGATCGCTCGCAACCATGCCCTGCGCTTGATTAAACAAATACAGAAATAATTCTAGGGGTGGCCGGTCCGTGGCCGCCCATTCTTTGTTTCAAGCCACGACGGGCGGCCACGGAGGGTCGCCCCTACAATAAATTCAAAATGCGCCCGAAAGAATTCAAATGCGTACAAGAGAGCTACTCATAATCGATGTCTGGAAGCCGCTGGACAAGGAAGTTGCGGGCGCTGCTGAACTCGAATTGATTCGTGAAACAATTATTCAGCGCTTCGGAACGAGTGTAAGTCCGGCACCAATCGCGCGTGCCCTGGCAGATCATGGCGTTCGACTGGGGCATCCGGAAATCCTCCAGGCTGACGCGCGTTGGCGCGAACACAACTCGCTTTTCACTCCGGAAGACCTCACCTTCGACACCCTTGAAGGTGCGACCGCCTTGATGGAAAAATGCGAACGTCTCCGCCAGCGGTTTGAACAGGAAGAGCTGATGCTGGAGCATTTGCACCAAGAGGTGCGGCGGATTAAGAGCGAGCTCGATCTGCTGGCGTCGAGTGAAAAGGCGGGCACCAAACATCTTGCCGCAGAGCTTGCCCAGTGGTTAACAGTCTGGCTCCAAAACCCACAAATCTTTCCGGAATGGCTCGCTTTACGCCGCGCCACGCCTGAATTCCGGGAGCGCTTTGAACTATAGCCACAAAAAAGCACAGAAATCACAAATGAGTTAGTGAAAGCGTTTGTGCTTTTTGTGCCTCTTTGTGGCCAGATTCTGGAACTTTCCGCGGCTTGTGTGCGAATACCAGTGACCCATGGATCCAAACCCCAACGATTCAGAACTATTGCGCGCCATGCTGGCCGGAGACGAGGAAGCCCTGGCGCTGCTCTATCGTCGTCGCCAGGGGTCGATCTACCGGTTCGCTTTGCAGATGAGTGGGTCCAAAACGATTGCCGAGGACGTCACGCAGGAAGTCTTTCTCTTCCTGATGCGCGAGGGGCACGTGTTTGATCCGGCACGCGGGTCCGTCAGCGCTTTTCTTTTGGGCGTCGCGCGTAATCACGTGCTCCGCCGTTTGCGAGTTGAACAACATCTCGCGCCGCTCGGCGACGACTCTGAAGATGACGTTCCGTTAATGCACGCGAGCACGGACCTGTGTCCACTCGAAGACCTGACGCGTGCCGAAACTATCGAGTCAGTACGCAAGGCAGTGTTGAGCTTGCCATCGAAGTATCGCGAGGTTGTCGTCTTGTGTGAGCTACAGGACGTCAGTTACGGAGAGACTGCCGAGATTTTAGGTTGCGCGATCGGTACTGTACGATCGCGTCTGCACCGGGCGCGAGCGCTTCTGCTCGCAAAGCTTCGGCCGGCCGAGGAAGCTGAGGAAACAGGTTCAGCGACCGTGAAGTCAGCGAGGTGTTTCGCATGAACTGTCAAAGAGATGAAGAGCTACTAACACGAGGGTTGCGAGCGCTGGCCGAGGAAATGGAAACGCTTGACGCACCTGACGAGCTTGAGACGAAGTTACTCGAAGCGTTTCGTATGCGTGCAGTAGTCGTTCCAATTGCGCGCAAGCAGTTGAACTCTCGTTACTGGTTGGTCGCGATCGCGGCAATGTTGTTGATTGCGATAAGCCTGGTGATTGTGCGTTGGCGTGCGAGCGACGTGAATGGTCCGCGTCAAACTGTCGCCCAAGACGCGCCGCAAAATAAACCGGAAGTTATCAACAAGGCAACGAAAAACACTGTCGAGTATCAAGCTGTCAACGCGCCCGTCAAACGTGCGATTAGAAAGCCGGTCCGTCACGCAGTTGCGCGCCGGCCGGAGAACACTCAAGTCGCAAACCACGCGATTAAAGAGATCGCAACTGACTTCATTCCGCTCAGTTACATGAATGTCACGAGTCTTCAGGACGGCGGACAAATAATTCGCGTCGAACTACCGCGCTCGGCGCTGGCCAACTTCGGTTTGCCGGTCAACATGGATCGCAATCAGAGAGTTAAGGCCGATGTTTTATTAGGGGTCGACGGCCTGGCCCATGCCATACGTTTTGTTCAATAGGTGACCCCGGGTGAGTTGAAAGGAAGAGATCATGAAAAGACTATTGGTACTTCTAGCTTTGTTATCGCTCGCATCCGCGGCCTTTGCTCAAGGGCCGCCGCCTGTGCCCGAAGGCACTCTTGTGATCAAGCAGCGAGTGTTCCAGGGGCCGGAAGGCGGCCCCCCACCACCTCCGGGGGCTGACTTTATTTTTGTCGCGTCGGAAAGTTTTAGCGGCAAGACCGTGAAAGGTGCTCCGTATTCCGCTGAGGCTGTCACTGAGTCGATTCAAACACTCAGCGACGGCAATCGCATCGTCAATCGCTTCACGAGTTCAGTTTATCGCGACAGTGAAGGCCGCACGCGCAGGGAACAGACGTTGAAAGGTATCGGAAGCCTGGGCGCCGGTGATGAGCCTTTGCAGACGATCTTCATTAACGATCCGGTTGCCGGCGTCACCTATTCCCTGGATTCCCGTTCGCACATTGCGCACAAGAGCGCGCCATTCAAATTCGAGTTTCTCTCCAAGCCGGGAACTCCCGCGCCCGAAGGTCAAAGGTTTGAATTCAGAGTTGAACCAGGAACTGCACCCGGTGGAAGCGTGACCCTGGCGCCGGGTGGACCACCGCCGCAAGCAGGCGTCCGCGTTCCTGGACCGGAGGGCGAGCAGTTTACTTTCAGGACAGAGGGAGGCGCGGGAGGCACGTTCATGTTCAAGACGCGCGGACACAACGCCAACGAAGTGAAACAAGACCTTGGTAAACAGACGATTGAAGGCGTTGAAGCTGAAGGCACGCGCACTACCATCACGATTCCGGCAGGTGAGATTGGCAACGAACGCGCAATCGAAATTGTCAGTGAGCGTTGGTATTCACCGGAGTTGCAGTTGGTAGTGATGACTCGTCACAGCGATCCACGCTCAGGCGAGACAACCTACAAACTGACCAACATCAATCGCACGGAACCCGCGAAGTCGCTCTTCGAAGTGCCGGCAGGCTACACGGTGAAGGAAGATCCACACTTCGGCCCAAACGTTACGCCGCTTCCTCGCAGCAAGAGACCCGAGTAAGTCAGTCCACAGATTACGCAGATTACACAGAAAGAATCTGCGTAATCTGTGGATGGTTTTATTCCTCTTCTTCGCCGCCTCTGATCCGTCCTTCAGCACGCGACTGCTCGACGATCTTTGTGGCCAACTGGCCGGGAACCGGATCGTAGTGTGAAAACTGCATGTGGAACGAACCGCGAGCGGCCGTGATCGAATTGAGCGTCGATTGGTAGTTCAGCATTTCCGCCATCGGCACCTGCGCCTTGATCACCTGTTGCTTCCCGCTGCTCTCCATTCCCTGGACGCGACCTCTGCGTGAGTTCAAATCGCCCATGATGTCGCCGCTGTATTCCTGTGGCGCGGCGATCTCGACGTCCATCACGGGTTCCAGCAACGATGGTTTTACTTTTTCCATCGCCGCCCGGAACGCCTTGCGACCGGCAGCCCTGAACGAGTGTTCGTCGGAATCGACCGGGTGATAAGAACCATCGACCAACTGCACCTTGAAATCTACGAGCGGATAGCCTGCGATTGCGCCGGACTTCGCCGCTTCAATGATTCCTTTTTCGATTGCCGGGCGAAACTGCTGCGGCACTGAACCACCAAAGATCTTGTCTTCGAAAACAAATCCACCACCGCGCGGCAATGGCTCGAACACGCACTTGCAGTCGCCAAACTGTCCGCGACCGCCGGTCTGTTTCTTATGCCGGCCCTGCACCTCTGCACGTTGTGTAATCGTCTCTTTGTAAGGAACCTTGGGCGGATGAAGCGTGACTTCCACGCCGTATCGCTTTTTCAACTTCTCCACGACTGTCTCGACGTGCAGTTGACCCGAGCCTGATAGTAGAAACTCCTTCGTCTGCGCATCACGACTGAAGTGAAGCGCCGGATCTTCCTCGAGGATCTTGTGCAGCGCCGCGCTGATCTTCTCCTCGTCCTGCCGCGACTTCGGCTCGATAGCGAAGGCTATCGCCGCCTCCGGATATTCGACTGCGTCATAAACGATCGGCGACAATCTGATCGCGTCCGGTGCGCGGCTCGAGAACCGCGACCGCAATGCGCTCGTCGCGGACGGCGCACGCATTTCGCGGAATGTCGAACTCGGGGC
>JBKPJS010000749.1:0-13681 GCA_046730815.1 Acidobacteriota bacterium | reverse complement strand
ACGCTACCGCGTTACGGTACTGACCGCGTCCAACAGTGATTTCGGACTTTTTGAAACAAAGTTCATTCGCTTTACCTCTCAATCCTGTTCACTGTTCGACGGAAAGGAAGATGAGAAAGCCTCGTCGTCTATTCTTCCGCTGTTTACTTGTGCTGGCTTGCACTCTCGCTGCAACCCCGGCGCAGGCACAAGCCGACGTAGGCGGAAGTCTTCCCACTCTGGCGTCGCGCCAACAGGCGCTCGCTCAGTTGCTCACAGAGCGAGTTCAATTAGAAACAGATGGCGAAAAGGTAGCACTCGTCAAGGCAATCAACCGGATCGGCGAACTCCAGCTAAAGTTGTATGACCTGGATGCCGCCCTTGCTGCCGCAAACGACGCTCGACAGTTAGCACAACAATTCAGCGGGCCGGAGAACGCGACGGTGTTGGTTGACACACTCGCGTTCTGTGCCCGCGTTCATATTCGTCGCGATGAAAACCGGCTGGCCCTGCCGTTGCTCACAACGGCATTGAATCTGAGCCGCAAACTGAAATATCGCGCCGGTGAAGCAGAGAGCCTCGCGCAATTTGGCGTCGCTTACTTTGGCTTAGGTAAGTTTGCCGAAGCCGAACAGAGTAGCAACGAAGCGCTGGTAATCTGGCGAGAACTGCAAAACAAGCGCGCTGAAGCTCAAACCCTCATAATTCAAGGTGAAGCCTACATCGTCAACGATCAGGTAGAGCAAGCTACTGCCCTCCTCAGGAACGCGGAGGCCATCGGCCGTGAAATAAACGACCGTATTTCACTAGCCACAGCGCTGGTCGACCTGAACTTTCTCGCCATGAGACAGGGACAGTGGCAAAGTGCTCTGGGCTTTCTCAACGAAGCGGAAACGCTGCTTACCGATAAAGCAGCGGAGCCTTACCTCGCTGGACAAATTGCGATGAGCTTTGGTCTGGTCTATGAAGCTTATGGCCAACTCGAAATTGCCCTCGGTTACCTACGCGAATCTCTCACCCACTATCGCGACGGCGCTCACGACAAAGCAGCTACCATCGATGCCGGTAGCAAACTTGGCCGGGTACAAGCCAGCTTGCGCGACTATGCCGCGGCGACAGAACAAATCAAACAAGTGTTAGCGTTGGCTGAAGAAATACGCAAAGACCTGTACATTGGGTTATGCCATGAGGAGCTTGGAAGGGTTTTGCTTGAAGCGGGATCCTACGAACAGGCAAGGCTTGAGTTTCAATCGGCACTCTCACATTTCAAACAAGACAGCCGTCCGTGGGCGCGAGCTCAAAGTTATCTCGGACAAACTGAGTATCTGCTGGGAAACATGACGTCCGCCGGCAGTGCTTATCAAAAGGCGTTGCGAGTTTTCCAGGACAAGAAGGTTTTGGATTACACAAATGAAGCGGCCCTGTGCTTTGGCTTAGGTAAGCTCGCCCTTCACCAGGGGCAGCTTGACCAGGCTGAAAAACACCTGAAGCGTTCTATTGAGCTGACTGAACGGTTGCGCGAAAACGCAGCCAGTAAAGACCTCCGCAGTTCTTTTCTTGCCTCTGTTCATGATCGTTATGAAACCTATGTCGAATACCTGATGGCGCGCGATGCCGCTCAGCCTAACCAACAGTTTGATATCCGCGCATTTGAAGCGAACGAATCTGGCCGGGCGCGAGCGTTACTGGATTCACTTTACGACTATCAAAGAGAGCTGCGTCAGCCAAGCGATCCTTTGCTGCTCATCGAGGAAGAGAAACTACAGCGAAAGGAACAAGAGTTGGTTGACGAAAAGGCAAAGTTGGTAAGTCAGGGTAGTACGAATGAAGCGATCGCCAAAGTTGATAACGAATTAACGCATGTTCGTTCAAGCTACGAAACGCTGCAAGCGCGAATTAACAGCAGCGCGAAGTTTACCAACCTGCTCCGGCCAGAACCGCTCAGCTACGAAAAAATAAAAGATCAAATAACAGATGCCGACACTTCACTGCTGGCATACTCGCTCGGCAGTAGAAACAGTTTTGCGTGGGTCGTCACGCGCGATGGATTAAAGAGCTACAAACTGGCGGATAAGCAAACCATCCAGAATGCTGCCGGCCAGCTTCTCCGTCTCCTGAGAGACCCTTTAATTTCCGCCGAAGAGTCTCAATTGCAAACTGCCATCGACGAAGTCAGCCGGTTGGTGTTGGAACCATTATCAGATGAGCTTCGAACTTCACGTTTGATTGTCGTCGCAGACGGCATTCTTCAGTATGTACCTTTCCAGGTGTTAAAAGCTTCCGCACATGATAACGAGCCCTTGATTTCGCGATTTGACATCGTCGCTGCGCCCTCCGCGTCTGCTCTCGCGATCGTGCGACAGGAAAGAATGAATCGCCGGCCGGGAGAGAAACTGTTGATTGGGTTTGGGGATGCGGTGTTCTCGCCTGACTACTCGCCAAAGCCAACTCGCGCGAACACAACAAACCCAACCGTTAGTAGATCCGATGACCTTAAACTTAAGAAGCTGACGCGTCTCTTCAATGCCAAACGCGAGTTACGCGCGATCGGCGATCTCGCCGGTAATGAATCGGCGTTTTACGAAGAGTACGCCGCCACGCGCGATAATCTTCTCAAGGTCGATCTGAGTCAGTTTCGGATTCTGCACGTTGTCACTCACGGAATTCTTGATGCCGATCAGCCGGAACTGTCCGGCCTGTTTCTTTCCCTCGTTGATGCGAACGATCAGCCGCTCGATGGATTTGTCGGTCTCGCCGACATCTACAAGATGCGCGCGCCTGTCGATCTTGTTGTGCTGAGTGCGTGTCACACGGCTTTAGGTAAGGACCTGCACGGCGAAGGATTGATCGGGTTAACGCGTGGATTCATGTATGCGGGAGCATCAAGTGTTATCGCGAGCCTCTGGAAAGTGGATGACGCAGCGAGCGCGGAGTTAATGAAACATTTCTACACCTACATGTTGCGAGATGGCATGGCGCCCCCCGCTGCTTTGCGTGCCGCACAGAACCAGATTCGGGCGCAGCCGAAGTGGAAGTCTCCTTACTACTGGGCCGGCTTTACGTTTCAGGGTGATTACGCGCTGAATTTGAAAGCGACTCCTTCAGTAGTGAGCCGGAATTTCGAGAAGCTTATTGGAACCGCAGCTTTGAGTGTGGTGCTTGCCGGTGTGGGCTACTGGTATCTGCGTAGAGTACGTGCGAGGAACCGCTATTCAACATCGAAACGATAATCGCCACGAATCGCTTCTTCCCTGCCATCAACCATAATTGCAGTCAGCTCCAACGCGTACTCTCCGTGCGGTATCTCTGTCGCAGGAATTACAACTTTAACGACGTTATCTTTGTGTTCGGCAACGTTCACCGGTTTCTTTTCACTCCGATTATCCAGCAGAGCTCGAAAGCGCGTTCCTGCCGCGAACATCTTTGGCAACGTCAACGAGGCTGTCAGTTCGCTGGTGTCCGGTGGCAGCGTGACTTTCGCCGGTAAAGGATCTTCGTCTCCGGCACTGCGGCTGAGGGCGCTATTGGTTAAGTTTATTGCGAAGGATCTCTGCAGAGCTGTGTGAGAAAAATGTTGCCAGCCAACGGCGATCGCGATCACGAAAGCTGCGGCAGCGACAGTGGCGATCACCCAGGGCTGCGTTTTGAAAAAAGATGCGAGTCGTTCAAACAAGCTGCGACGCCGCGGTTCGGGAAGCGGAGGTTTGAAGCAATTCAAGGCAAGCGCGAAGGTGTATCTTTGTTTTCCTTCCGCGGAAGCTAAATAATGACCCTCGAACCAGTCATGTTCATTTTGATTGAGTTCACCGGCGCAATACTCCTCGATGAGTTCTCCTTTTGAAATCTCCAGTTCTTCAAAGAGGTCGTCCTCCGTCATCAACCGCTCTTCAATCCTCTGCTGCTCGTCGTCGCTGAGGTGCCCAAG
Organism: Acidobacteriota bacterium; assembly: GCA_046730815.1. GTDB lineage: Bacteria > Acidobacteriota > Blastocatellia > Pyrinomonadales > Pyrinomonadaceae > PSRF01. Next base: position 9,777 of record JBKPJS010000749.1, on the reverse strand, counting down.
AAGATATTCTCGGATTCTCGCCTGATCATGGTTGCTAAGTGCCATCAGAAGTCAGTTGCTTTCCGGCGTCGGGGAGACCTTCTATTAAATATGGCGTTCAACCCCAAGGCGTTTCACTCAAATTGTATGTTCTGCAAACGCCCCTCGACACACTCCCTGAGGCGTGAATGAATATGAGACACCCTTATTCTCAGTGCGTTGCGAGAAATTTTCAATTCCTCGGCCAGTTTTTTTCTATTCTGGATCTTTTCCTGTTTATCACCCTGATGATATCGGAGGGCTAAGTCACGATCTCCGGGCGGCAGTTCCTGAAGACAATCGTCAAGATAACCGCATACTTGCTCGACTTCCGGCGGGTCTGGCGCAGGCAGAGGTACGTCTGGAGGAGGTTTCTTTTTCCAGTTCTCTCGCCAGATGTTCCTGGCCACGCCGTAAAAATATAAAGCCGGATCGCCTTTATAGTTCTCGATAAGCCAATCAATTCTCACTGCTACTACGTTGATGGTGTCGTCGGTGAGGTCTTCAGCTTCACAGCCGCCATGGCAGGCAAAGATTTTAATCAGGCGAACGCGAATTTTCTCGTATTTTTCGCCGGCCTTGTCGCGGTCGGGGTCGAGCCAGCGCAATAGCTTCTCAAAAGCTTCCTTCGTTGGGCCTGCCTTGGTCATCTAGGCTGGGTTTCGAGTCTGCGTGAAAATGCGAAATCGGCGAAGATAGTTCGCCAGTGAAAAGCACTTCTTGTAGCCGTGGATCAAACGGACGAGAGCAGCGGCAGAGTAAATGACTTAATGAAGCGATGTCAATCAGGGGAATACCCTGAGTTCTAAGTTAAGCCGCAGATGAACGCAGATTGATCTGCGTCCATCCGCGTCTTGAGGTTGCACAGAGAAGAAATTCAATTAGGGCAAACTCACCAATGGCAGCGTGCGATAGCGCTTCCCGGTCAGCTTCGAAAGGGCATTCACTACTGCTGGAGAAATCACTGGAACCGGTGGCTCGCCGCAACCGGTCGGCGCTTCAGTGCTGGGAACAATATGAACATCGATAGTCATTGGTACATCTGCGATATAGGGCGGTGTGTAGCCGTCGAAGTTCCTCTGCTCGACACGCCCGTCCTTCAAGGTGATGGCTCCCTTCGCCATTAACTGCGTGAGACCGAAACCGACACCGCCCTGGAACTGGCTCTCAATCGTCAACGGATTAACAGCCAGCCCGCAATTGACCGCCACCGTGGCCCGATGGATCCTCGGGCGTTTGTTTTCAAGCGAAACTTCTACCGCACACGCTACGGCAGTCTCGAAACATTCATGACATGCAATTCCTGCAGCTCGTCCTTTTGGCAGAGCTTTTCGCCACCCGCTCTTTTCATCCAACAGATCGAGTGCCGCGCGGAGCTTTTTTGCATCGGGCTTAAGAAGCTTTCGACGATATGCAATCGGATCCATTCGGCCTCGCGTCGCCAGTTCATCAATCAGCGTCTCCATCACGAAGGCGTTGTGCGTATGTCCAACTGAGCGCCACCAGAGTACGGGCACATTCACAGTTGGGTGATGCGCCGTCAGATAAAAATTCGCGATGTCATAACTCGTGTCCTTCGCGCCTTCGACAGCAGTTTCATCGACGCCGTCCTTGACCATCATCGACTCGAAAGGAGTTCCGGCAAGTAGCGATTGACCGACGATGACATGACGCCAGGCCGCCGGCATTCCGTCAGCGCCGACGCCAATCTCGACGCGATGCACGTGCATGGGACGATAATAGCCGCCACGAACATCGTCCTCCCGGCTCCAGATGAGTTTGATGGGAGTGCCGCGAAGACGCTTCGCAATCAACGCAGCTTCGCGCGGTACATGCGAATCGGTGACCGCGCGCCGGCCAAAACCGCCTCCTGCGAATTCAGTATGGAAGGTGACTTGTTCGGGTTTGAGACCGAGCACCTCAGCGATCGCGATCTGGTCCATTGTTTGAAATTGAGAGGGGACCCAGGCTTCCGCTTTATCGCCTTCGTATTTGACGGTAGCGTTAAGCGGTTCCATCGGCGTGTGGGCCAGGTAAGGAAAATCGTACTCGGCAATGATGCGGTTCGCGCGCGGAATACGATCCATGGCTTTGGCGTCGCCGCGGCTGAGCGCGACGTTGCCGTCAGTTGTCGCCAGTTGTTTGTAGCGCGCGAGTAATTGCGCTGTGTCAGGATGCTCAACGCCTGACAAGTCCCAATCGATCTTCAAACGATCGCGAGCTTGTTTCGCAGTCCAGAACCGATCTGCAACCACTGCCACGCCGTTCCCTTTTGCGAGAGGTATCTCAAACACATCGCGTACGCCGCTGAGATTACGAGCGTCGCGGTCATCGATAGTCTTCACACGTCCGCCAAAAACCGGCGGGCGAGCAATGAGCGCGATTTTCATGTTGGGAAGGTCCAGATCCAAGCCAAACTTTTGCGACCCATCACACTTGGAACCACTGTCAAGACGCGGAACTCTCTTGCCGATAATGCGAAACTCTGAGGGGTTCTTGAGATTGACTTGTTCCGGCACCGGCTTGCGCGCAGCGTCGTCGGCGAGCTCAGCATAGTGCGCTAAACGATTGTCTGGTCCATACACAATGCTGTTTGCAGTACGGCATTGATCCGGGGTGACTTTCCAACGATCCGCAGCGGCGGCCACTAACATCGCCCTCGTCTTTGCGCCCAGCTCGCGATACTGTTGAAACGAATGCGCAATGGAGCCTGAACCACCAACCATTTGAATACCGAACAAAGGATCTTTGTAAACGTCGGCGGCCGGCGCGAGCTCCGCGATAACCATCGCCCAATCGGCATCCATCTCGTCGGCGAGAATCATCGGCAGTGAAGTCTGCACACCCTGGCCAAACTCCAGCCGGTTAACAGTGATCACAATGTCACCATCACGCCTCACGTGAACAAACGCGTCTGGCGGATAACCTGCGGGTTGAGGCCGCTGCCTCGCGCCTGCCGGTTTATCGAGATAAAGAGAAATCAATAATCCGCCTGTCGCAGCCGTTGTCAGTCGAATAAAGCTTCGCCTATTCAAATTTAGAACATCTTCTGTTTTAAGGGCTGGACGCATTACACCACTCCTGATTTAACTTGTTGCGAGGCGCTCATGATGGCTTCGCGAATACGCACGTAGGTTGCACACCGGCAAAGATTTCCGCCCATCGACTCCTCGATGTTCGTGTCCGTCGGTTTTGGCGTTGCTTTCAAAAGCGCGACTGCGCTCATGATCTGACCACTCTGACAATAACCACACTGCACTACATCCTTCTCTACCCATGCAATCTGCACTGCACGACCGACGGGATCCTTGCCTACACCTTCAATGGTGACGATTGGTCGTTCACCGATTAGCGACACCGGCACCACGCACGAGCGCGTCGCAACACCATCAACGTGCACGGTGCAAGCACCGCATGCGCTAACACCGCAGCCGTATTTGGTGCCCGTTAACTTCAGCTCTTCCCGTAAGACCCAGAGCAGAGGTGTTGACGGATCAACATCCACTGTTTTCTCAGAGCCGTTCACATTGAGTCGATAAGTTGCCATGGCTTTACCTTCCTTTTGGACACGGTGTCCCTGCTTCTACCCAGGTGCGCGTTGCGGCGACAAATTCCTGATGCGAGAGTGGAGGCGTTGTTCGCAAAGTGCCGTCGGGCCTGCGCCCGGGATTCCACGCCCACAGGACAAGCTGTGCTGCTTCATGATGCTTTAGCAAGGCTGGTCCATCCATGTTCTCGTTCTTCGAACGATCTGTTACAGTTCGACAGACGGCAGCGCTGGACAAGGGCCGATCGTTCACGTCTTGCCACTGCATTGATAGTGGCGCGAGGTGCCAGTTTAGTCCGCCGGGAAGTCCTGTATTATCGGCATTGCGATCTTGATGACAACTGACGCAGTTCAATGCCGGCACTCCATGGCCATCTGGACCACGTATCACATTCGCGAAATGCCGGTGCCGATCGTCACCCTGTTGCGGGTAATTCGTAGCAGTGTGGCAGTTGATGCAGCGTGGGGATATCAGGACGGAGTAGACCTGATCCCACGCGGCCAATCCCGCAGCGGTGGTTACGCGCTCAGGTTTTGCGGCCTGCGATAGCGACAAGAAAATCGTTGTCGGAAAGACGACGAAAGCCAGGATGAAGACCGGCGTAAGTGATCGGATTCGCGCGAACATTCAATCCTCCTTCTGCTCAGGTAAGGAGAACTATCTCGGGTGAACTATTTGGGCGAACTACTTTAGGAGGGAATAACTTACCACGCGGATATTGGAAAGTCACCAGCTTGAATCTCGTCTGATTACCTATTGATCCATTCGTGGGTTATTACGGTCGAATTGTTTCCGTTACGTGATACCCCGGTGGGCGCGCCTCGTGCAATCACACGCTCGTAAAAATCGACCAGCACAGGCAATACAACTTCGGGCGTGAAGAGTTGTTCATACTTCTTCCGTGCCCCAACCCCCATTCTTTGTCGCAATTCAGAATCTTCGGAGAGTCGAACCATCCCGGCGGCGAGCGCTTTGATGTCATCACGTGGTACCAAAATCCCTACATCGTCTGTCACCAGGTCCGGCACGCCTCCTACCGCGGTCGCGATAATTGGTTTGCCATGGGCCATCGCTTCAATGATCACGTTCGGTGTGCCCTCAGTGAGTGACGGGAGTACGAAAACGTCGAAGCTGGCCATGAATTCAGCGCGCTCTTTAAGCGTTTTATAGACTCCGACAAGCTGGCATTTTTGTTCCAGTCCGAGTCTGCGACTTCCGGCGATGAACTCGGGTCGTTGTGATCCCTCACCAGCTATCCTCAGGTCCATTTGTGGGTGCGTTTGATGCGCAATGCTGAAGGCTTCAAGCAATCTTAGCGGACCCTTCAAGTGTTCGAGCCGAGCCGCAAAGCCAAAGGTCACGACATCGGGCTTCCGCTGGCGTACCGGTGTCCCATTGTGATCAGGCGAAATGAGGGGAAGCACTTTCGCCGGACCAATGTGCGGTAATACCCGGCGGAGTTCCTGCACGAGGGAGGGCGATAAAGCTGCAACTTCGGCGCACAATGGCAACACCGTGACAAACCGATCATACATTTCCTCAAAGCCCGGTGGATGAAATGGAAGTCCGACTTCCTGATAAATAACCGGGATGTTGGTTTCGTGAGCAGCCCTAATGAGCATGATGGCTCCCGGATCAGGTGTTAAGACATGAATGACGTCGGGCCGGGTGCGTTTCAGGTACTCGCAACACGCATCGTGGTATTGCTGCAAGAGATTGAAGAGTACTTTCCGGGAGTTTGAAAGGATGAGATTGCTCGCGGGCGAAAACGCTCGCATCGCGCGAACAGCAATCCGTCGCGCAGTGGCCAGCGAAGTGCTGAATGCCGTGGAGGCGAGAGTGTCCAACCGCACGTCCGCGGCTTGGAGGCGCGCAACGAGCGGCTCGCTCTTCGATGGAGGCTGAACGAGCAGCACGCTGGTCGCATGACCCGCCGCTTTTAACTCGATCGCGTATGTGACCGCCATCTCGTCAGCCCCGCTAATGGGTCCGGCGAAGCTGTTCTTGCAAAAGAGAATGTTCACAATACATTACTGACAGAGGTGTGTTGTCAGGCCGCCGAATAATAACAGGATTATGGGCCGACTGACGAGCACGCGAGAAAGCGTTTATGCGATCGTTTGCGCAAATCTCTAAAATCACAAGACCTGGGCTAACTTTTGTGCCTTTGTGGGCATCGACCGGGCAAAGCCCGTCAGTACCGGTAACGCGCGGGCTTGCACCGCGAAGAAATTCACTTCTTGAGAGCTATAATCGCATACTTTTCTGGAGCGATCTTATGGGCAAGTTCTGGCACAGAAGGGGCAGTGATTTTCCGTCACAAGACTCCGTGGTTCCCTCTTCTGACCCGATGCCGATCATCGTCGGCTCGCCTCGCTCCGGCACTACGATGCTGCGACTCATGCTCGATGCTCACTCAGAGTTAGCCATCCCTCCCGAAACCGGCTTTCTGACGCTCAGTGAGAAATTAACTGGAAAAGGTGACAAGCTTCGGGAGAAATTTTTCCAGGCTGTAGTCAAATTTTCCGACCCACCTTCGTGGCCGGATTTTGAAATTCCGGAGGAAACTTTCCGCGCTGCCCTAGCCGAAATCAAGCCATTCAATATCTCAGATGGATTCAGGACGTTTTATCGACTCTACGCCACTCGTCGCGGAAAGACGCGCTGGGGAGACAAAACGCCGATTTACTGCCGGCACCTGAACGCCATCAGACGCGTATTACCCGAAGCGAAATTCATTCACATCATTCGCGACGGGCGCGATGCGGCTCTGTCCTTACGCCGGATGTGGTTCTCGCCTGGAAAGGAAATTGAGACACAGGCAGCGTACTGGCGCGACTGTGTTCTCGCAGCGCGGCGGGCGGGTGTTGGACGTGACGACTACCTCGAGGTGCGTTATGAGGAATTGATCCTGAACACTGAAGAGACTCTCAAACGCGTGTGCGCTCACAGCGCTCTAACGTACCAGGACGCCATGCTGAACTACTACAAGCGAGCGCCTCAACGGCTGAAAGAGCACAAAGGACGTTTCCGTCCCGACGGCACGCCGTTCTTAACGCAGGAGCAGAGATTTCAGCAGCAACAGCGCACGACTGAACCACCCGATCCAGCGTGCGTCTTTGCGTGGAAGCGAACGATGGATACAGACGAGCGAAAAAGGTTCCAGCTAGTGGCAGGTGATCTGCTTAAGGAGTTGGGATACGAAACGTAAACTCATGGAGCGCACGACTCACAAGCCCCCGCGCGTGAAAGCGGAGCGCGGCGAGAACGCAACGGTTCGCGGTGAGCACCTGGCCATAAGACAGAGAACGAAGTGCCTCACATGCAAGATGGCTCGCCATGTTTTGCGAAAACTGCCGCGCCGCTTTACGTCGCATCCTTGATGGCGCCTCACCAACCCGCGACATCTTTAGCCAAACCTGGCGGAATTGCCTGGTGTTGAGCCGGACCATCTCAACGGCCCGCGCGCTCCCTTGATCCGAGGTTGGTGACGGCCGGCGCCATATCAAAACCGGTTGATCGAGCGCTGCAATTGGATAGATTGCAGCTATACGAATCCAAAGATCCCAATCGTCGATACCTGCGATAGTCCGATTGAAAAGTCCGGTACTCAGAAGGCACGAACGACGAAGAACTACGGAACCGCTTGGGATGAAATTTTGCGTCAGCAGTTGCCAGAACACATCACCACTCGGACACGGCTGCGGATAACGATCAGCGGCCGCGCGATCAGTTGCACCGCCGAGAAGCGCTTGACCATAAGTTAGAGCAGCACCTGATTCCTCGAGGGTTGTGAGCTGAAGATCGAGCGAGCCGGGTAATCGCACGTCATCGTCGTCGAGCAGCGCAATGTACTCGGAGGAACTGGCGAGCACTCCTGCGTTGCGTGCGCCTGCCACGCCTTGATTGTGCGCGAGCCGAACATATCTGATACCACTAAGCGCGTGACATACTTCGGCGGTTTCGTCGCTTGAGGCATCGTCAACGACGACGACTTCCACGTCAGTTCCAGCGGCGAACGCACTGTCAACCGCCCGCGGCAGCAAGTGCGGGCGATTGTATGTCGGGATAATGACACTGACGCTCGGCATGTTAATCCTGAATAATCATGTCAATCCTGTAAACCATTCCGCTGTGCTGTCTGCGCTACCCTTCTCAGAACCTTCTCCATCAGGGGCAAACGACCGAGCCTATTCCTCAACCGCAGCGTCAACGAATTCGCCAGCAGCGATTCACAGTCCGCCTGCTTCCGGCGGACCGCCAATGTCATCCAGCGTAGATATTCTGCGACCGCGCGATTCTCGTCCGTCCATTGCGGCGTGTAATCGCGAAACTCTGCGATGACTTCATGGTAAAGGGCCACCGTATCATCAACGACCAATTGCAGATCAGAGCCCGCACGTACCCTGCGTGAAACTTCCGCGGCGTCTCTCGGATCGTAACGGTTAATCTCCCGCACGAGCAGGTCAGCATCGGCTTTCTCACTGAGAGCACGGATGCCGAAATTCAATCGTCTTAGCCGGTCGAGTTCACCAGTCGTCACGAGTGGTCCACTTCCTGCGGCGTCGCACAGGATGACAGCCGTACCGACGGTCAATGCCTCGAGGGCGCAGCGCGCCTTTGCGAACACCAGATCGTACTTGCACAGCAAAGACTCCGGATTCAGCGCAGCGGCGTTCACGCCAGAACCAACGACATCAACGTCGATTCCGGCACGTTTACATGCTTCCTTCACGGCGTGCAGGTGAGTCCATTGGTTTGCATTGTTGCTAAAAATCAGGGCTCGAGCCGGTTTGTCTGGAAGAGGTTCGCGAAGCTGGAAACGTTCCAGGTCGGCCCCGTGAAGCTGCACCCGCACACGTTTTTCCGGGAGGCCGTGTTCGCATACTAGTCTGTCGCGACATGTATCGTCGACCCCGACATAAGCCAGGATACGCGGATGCGAAGGTGGGGCAGATATCCAATCCGTCCAACTGTGGCAGTAAAAGATTCCGGGAACAGACTCGAAGTGCAGGAGCGCAGTCATGAGCTCCGTGTTGTGGTTGCCGTGAATTATATCGGGAACCGCTCCGACGCAATTCAGGTTATCCACAACTGGAATGGTGGAGCTCCGCAATTGCTGCGCAATCGGACCCAGTTCCGGAGCGTACACTATGGGATTGTGTCCTTTGCGCAAAAGCCCCAGGGCGAGATCCCGAACGTAGGTTTCAGTCCCGGTAAGCGACGCCAAAGTAGCATTGACAATTAGGATCTTAAGCCCCGGCATCAACTGCCCTCTCAACGTGCGAATCGAGTGCCGCAGCTAACGGCAGCATGTGTTCTCGGTAACGTAACACGTGATTGTAATGACCGGCTTTTACCTGTCGCTCTCCATAAAGTTCGTAGAAAGGAGCATCACCGTTCCGGGTCGGGGAAAGGTGATGGCTCACAGGACGTAGACACTCAACACGGAAATTATTGACCTCCGTAACGCCGAAGTCTGAGCGTGCGCGTTGTGCCAGAGCGGGATCCTTATGGAACCTCACATCGTCAGAACCGTGAAGCGCCGCTTCCACCTCGGCCTGTAACTCCGGGTAATTGTGCGCTGCCGAAAGCTTCCTGGCGAAAGCTGCGTCGTCAAGATTTAACCAGAGTGACTCGCTATGTAGGTCTGCGCAACGGCCCGGCGAACCCACCAGCGGGAAATCATAGTTGGTGATTTGATTTGCGGACTTACTCTTTGCCAGCCTGACTGCCGCGTTAACGACTAAGCGACAAATGTCGTGCGCAGGGTTGTATCCTTCTTCGGCATCGCCGGCGATAAAATCAACACGGTCTCGTACTAGCGCCAAAACTAGCTGATCGACGAGGTTCGTGAAGCAGCTGTGGTCGAAGCTGAGGACGGCGTTGTAGATATCCGCATCACCGAATTGCCCATAGACCGGACCTGCGACAGCACCGGTTGCTTGTAAAACCCGAGTGGTAGAATGGATCCGCGATTCATTGGTGCGGCCCGAACCATCTGTAATGACCCAAACCTCGGGGTGTGCTGTCTCAAGCCAGCCGTGCACTCGAAGTTCGTGTCCAGGATGTGCGATTACTAATATCGCACGCGATGTTCGTTTTAAAGCAGCCCCATTTGGCTGCGAAGGAACCGTCATAGAGTTATCGTAACATCGAGATCAGATGATTGACATAATTAACATGTAAATCATCTCTAATCCTGTAATCC
>JBKPJS010000748.1:0-8239 GCA_046730815.1 Acidobacteriota bacterium | reverse complement strand
CACTTTTGATCTGGTCCAATGTTTTTCCAGCAGTAATCTTTTGCCTTACGATCTCGGTGGTTTGTTGCAGCATGCGGTGGTAGGTCTTGAGATCGTCGACTGTTGAAAGCGGACCATGGCCGGGGATGAGTTTCGCATCCTGCGGTATCTTGCCGATGATCTCGCCGATGTTCTTTATCAACCCCTCAACACTGCCGCCACTCTCCAGGTCCACAAAAGGAAATCGTCCGGCAAAGAAATCGTCGCCAAGATGGACCACGTTCGAAGTGGTGAAGAAGATAACGCTGTCGCCGTCAGTGTGACCCTGCGGATAGTGAATGACGCGAATCTCTTCGCCGTTGAAATGCACAGACAATGACTCGTCGAACGTAATCACCGGCAGTGCTTCTTTCGGCGACGCCGGAGTGGTGCTCTTGAAAACTTCTGACTTCTGTTCAGTCGCAAGGCGCTTACGCACATTGTCGTGAGCGATGATTGGAGCCTCTGGTCCAAAGACAACGTTGCCGCCCGTATGATCGCCGTGCCAGTGAGTGTTCAGAATGAAGCGCAACTTCCCCTGGTTAAGCCCCTTGAGCGCTGCCCTGATCTTGTCGGCAAGCGGCGCAAACTGATCATCCACTATCAGAATGCCATCTGCGCCGACCGACACGCCGATGTTTCCGCCGGAGCCTTCGAGCATGTATACGTTGCCCGCAACTTTTGTCGCCTTGATCTGGACCTGCGAAAAGTCTCGCTGTTGAGCATGAATCGAAACAGTGAAAATCAAAAATAGTGTGAGTAACAAAAACTTCTTCACGTACGTTCCTCCTAAATAGCAAATGCGCAGTGACTACCCTTCGGGATTCTTCAACACTGCGATGAACGGCAAGTTGCGGTAGCGTTCGGCAAAGTCCAAACCGTAGCCCACGACAAACTCGTCGGGAATCTTGAAACCAAGATAGTCGATCTTAACTTCCTTCTGCCGTCGCTCGAATTTGTCGAGCAGCGCTGCAAGCTTCACGCTCGCAGCTCCGCGCGACTCGAGGTTCGAGAGCAGGTACGAGAGTGTCAGGCCCGTGTCAACAATATCTTCAACTACAAGTATGTCACGTCCTTCGATTGGCACGTCGAGATCCTTCATGATGCGAACTTCACCCGACGTTCGCGTTGACGAGCCGTAACTCGAGATCGCCATGAACTCGATGCTCAGACGCGTATCAATCGAGCGCAGCAGATCGCTCAGAAAAAAGCACGCGCCCTTGAGCACGCCGATCAGCAACGGATTGCGGCCCGCGTAATCGCGCGTGATCTGTGCGCCCAACTCCCTGATGCGCGCCTGAATTTTTTCTTCCGAGATAAGGATTTCAAGGTTTGGATTACTGAACTCCGACGTGATCTGAGCGGAAGAGGTAGCCAACTTGTTTCTCCTTTAATGCAGGTGTTGGTCGAGCAAGACGTTGCCATGTGCCGCGTGGTGCGACATACTATGCAAGCTCTTCCTTCAGGTCAATGCTTAACATATCTCGTGCACTTCTTCGCGCTGTTGCTCTGACCCTGTTCGTCGCTCCTGTATTCGGACAGGGAACTGCGATTCAACCTTGTCCCGCCACACCCGCTCCCGCAAAACCCGGTGTCACGAAAGCGCCAGCCAAGGCGACGTTGGTGGTTGTCGATGCGAGTATTCCCGACGACCCTGACGTCGAAAAGATGCTCGCCCCTTACAGCGAGAAAGTTCGAGAGCTCAGTAAAGTAATCGGCAGACTTGAAGGTGATCTTACGAAGAAGGGTGTGGGCGGCGGCTCTATCGGAAACTTCGTTACTGACGGAATCAGGGCCGAGGCAAAGGCAAAACTCGGAAAGCCCGTGGCACTCGCGATCATGAACGTTGGCGGTCTTCGGAAGAATGAAATCGCTGCCGGTGAACTGCGCGCCAGCGACGTCTTCGAGTTGCTGCCGTTTGAAAATGCACTGATTGCGGTTGACGTAACCGGGATGCAGTTGGCGAAGTTGCTTCAGGTCGTGACACGCGATGCGCAAGCGGGCGCGCGAATTCACTTTAAGTGGAACGAACAAAACCGCGCTGACTTCCTGAATGGCAAGCTCGTCGACGAGAATGGGAAAGAACAGGAGATCGATCCGCAAAAGATCTACACCATCGTCACTATCGATTACCTTTTGCGTCTCGGCAGCGGCGCGTACGCGTTTCTCCAGGAAGCGAAGAGCACGAGACCGCTGAACATCACTGTGCGCGATGCGATTATGGATTACGTTAAGTCTGAAACCGCGGCGGGACGTTCCATTCGTCGCCGCGCCGACGATCGTTTTGTTCAGGTTGGTCCAGATCCGAAGACAACTGAAAACCCTCGATGATCAATCGACGCACATTTCTCACGACTTCCGCGGCTTTCGGCGCCACACTCGCCGTGTTTCCGCGCCATCTGCTCAGGGCGACTGCGGCCGAAACTGTAATCACGATCCTGCATACCAACGACACTCATTCGCAGATCGATCCGTTGCCGGCGAATGATAGGAATGCAGGGAAGGGAGGCGTCGCGCGCCGCGCGACACTCGTCAAGAGAGTCAGGAAAGAGAATCCCAACACGCTGCTGATTGATGCCGGTGATGTACTCCAGGGCACTCCTTACTTCAACTTCTACAAAGGTGAAGTCGAGTACAAAGCGATGTCGGCGATCGGCTACGACGCAGGCACGCTCGGTAATCACGAATTTGATAACGGACTTGAAGCACTCGCAGCGGCTTTGAAGTTTGCGAACTTCGACATCGTTTCAGCGAACTATGACGTTAAAGGAACTGTGCTCGAACAACGCGTCAAACGCTACGTTGTTAAAACAGTCGGCGGAATACGCATCGGGCTATTTGGTCTGGGCGTTAGTCCGGTTGCCCTCATCACTCCGGCAAATTTCAAAGGCGTGACTTACATCGATCCGATGATCGCAGCTCGTGAGGTCGTGAAGAAGTTACGTGAGGAAGAGCACTGCTCGCTGGTCGTTTGTATGTCGCATCTCGGATATTCCAAAAAGGGCGATGAAGGGGATTCGTTTGTGGCGGCACAGGTCGATGGGATCGATTTTATTGCCAGCGGCCACACACACCTTTTCATGGACGAGCCTGTCACGCAAACTCAACCGTGCGGCGCCAAGACTTTGATATTTCAAGTTGGCAAGAGCGGAATTTATGTGGGCCGCGTTGACTTCACCTTTCAAAGCGGAAAACTGGCTGCGGCTTCAGGGCGGTTGTTGGATCTGAGGAATACTTGATGGCTGATGATTCAACCCGCGATCGAGTTCGCGCGCTTGTGCGCGAGGTGTTGGAGAAAGCCGGCCCTGAGTCTCCTGCTGCCACTTCCACTCGCTTCGTAAACACAGTATCGGAAAGCTCCACTCATCCCGCGATAACGCGTGACGAGTCTGCGAAGAACGTCATCACTGAGGACGACGTGCGTGGCTTAGAGCCGGGTGCGATCCTGCGAATCGGAGAAGACGCTCGGTTGACGCCGCTTGCTGCGGATATCGTCAACGAAAAAAAGATCGAGATCGTGCGTCGCACTTCCAGGCGCGGATCGAAGGCTTCGAAGTTGATTGCGGTCGGAGCGGACCACGGTGGGTTCAAGATGAAGGAAGAGCTCAAAGTTCTGCTGACCGATCTCGGGCATAGAGTGCAGGACTTTGGAGCGTACTCGGAAGAGGCGGTTGATTATCCCGACTTTGCGCACGCAGTCGCACGAGCAGTGGCTGACGGCAGCTCGGATCTCGGAATTGTGATTGACGGAGCGGGCGTCGGCAGCGCGATGACGGCGAATAAGGTTCCGGGTGTGCGGGCGGCCGCGTGTTATTCGGTGGAGGTTGCACGCAACTCTCGCGAGCATAATGATGCGAACGTATTGACGCTCGGCAGCAAGACGATCAGCAGCGCTCAGATGCGCGACATCGTAACGGTTTGGCTTTCGACCGAGATCACCGAGGAACGCCACCGTAAGCGCGTGGCAAAAATTGAAGCGATCCAGCGGCAATATCAGCGTTAACTTGGACAGGATTTACACGATTTTTCAGGAGGAACAGGATTCAATCTTGTACATCCTGTAAACATCCTGTAAATCCTGTACTAGAATGTCTTCGATGTCCTTCTCAAACAACGGCGATTACGAGTCTCTCGTCGAGCAGATCACCGACGTCATCGTCGCCCGTCTGAACGGCGACAGCGATCAAGCGGCGATGTGCGGCTGCACGTCCGAATGCTTTCATCGCTGCCCGGAACGGATGCATCGCATTGTCGACGCGGGCGCGGCTCGCATCGGCCTGGTGCTTGGACAAACGGCATCCGCCAAAGAGTGGGCGAGCCTCATAGATCACACGCTCTTAAAACCTGAAGCGACAGACGAAGACATCAAAAAACTCTGCCAGGAAGCGGCGACTTATCGCTTCGCCTCAGTCTGCATTAACCCGACATGGGTGCGGGTCGCCGCTTGTAACCTGGCCGGCAGCGGTATTCCCGTTTGCACTGTCATCGGATTTCCTCTCGGCGCTACGCTCCCGGACGTTAAAGCCTACGAAGCACGTCGCGCGATCTTCGACGGCGCTAAAGAAGTGGACATGGTCATCAACGTCGGCGCGCTGAAGAGCGGCGACGATTGTCTCGTAGAGCACGACATCCGTTCCGTCGCACAAGTCGCACACGAGTACGACGCGATTTGCAAAGTGATCATTGAGACTGCGTTGTTGACTGACGACGAAAAAGTGCGCGCATGTCAGGCAGCTAAAAATGCAGGCGCCGATTTCGTAAAGACCTCGACCGGTTTCTCAAAAGGCGGCGCAACTGTTGCGGACGTTGCACTGATGCGACGCACAGTCGGATCAGAGCTTGGTGTGAAAGCTTCAGGCGGCGTGAAAGGTCTTGAAGACGCGCGCAAGATGGTTGAGGCCGGCGCCACACGCATCGGCGCGAGTGTTGGCGTAAAGATTGCACAGGAAGCCGCCGGCAATACCACTACAACCGTAAGATCCTCCGCTTATTAAAAACAATGCCCGCAAGTACAAAACTCCTGGCGGTGATTCTCGGCGGAGGCGCCGGTAATCGTCTCTTTCCGCTCACGCAACAGCGATCGAAACCAGCAGTTCCGCTCGGCGGCAAATACCGGCTCGTAGACATCGCGCTTTCAAACTGCATCAACTCCGATATCCTGCGCACGTTCGTCCTGACTCAGTACAACTCCGCGTCGCTCAACAGGCACATCGCACAGACTTATCGTTTCTCACAATTTTCGAACGGGTTCGTCGAGATACTCGCGGCTGAACAAACACCTGAGAACCCGCAGTGGTTCCAGGGAACTGCCGATGCAGTGCGACAGGTGTTGCCGCACATCAGAGACTGGGGCATCGACACGCTTTTGATCCTCTCCGGCGATCATCTGTATCGCATGGACTATCGCGACTTTCTCGAGCGTCATCATCAAACGAATGCCGATGTAACTGTTTCGGTAATCCCATGTGAAGCGCGATCAGCGAGCGAGTTTGGTTTATTGAAGACTGATGAGAGTGGACGCATCGTCGAGTTTAAAGAGAAACCTAAAGGTGATGAGCTTCTCTCGATGCAGGTTGACACGACAACGCTTGGTCTGGATGCGCAGGAAGCGCAGCGCCGCCCGTTTCTCGCGTCGATGGGAATTTACGTTTTCAAATACGAACGCCTGGAACAATTACTTGCCGAGGATCCAAAGTGGGTTGATTTCGGGAAAGAGGTAATTCCCGCGGCGATCAACTCCGGACACGTGCAGGCACACATGTTCGACGGCTATTGGGAAGACATCGGAACGATCGGCGCCTTCTACCGGGCCAATCTCGATCTCACCACCAAGATTCCGAAGTTCAACTTGTTCGATGCCGAAGCGCCGGTCTACACGCGCGCGCGTTACCTGCCGCCTTCCAAGATGGAAGAGTCGCAGATCAACGACTCGATCATCAGCGAAGGTTGCATTATTAATGGTGCGAAGGTGACAAACTCAGTGGTGGGTTTGCGCAGCAGGATTTCTAAAGGGGTCCAGATGGATGCTTCATTTATGATGGGGGCTGACATCTATCAAACCTTCGAGGAGATGCGCACCGATTTGGGGAAGGGAATGCCGCGTGTCGGAATAGGCGAAGGAACTGTCATCAAGCATGCGATCATCGACAAGAATGTGCGCATCGGAAAGAATGCGCGGCTGTTGAATGAAGCCGGCGTGGTCGAGGCTGATGGGCCGGGCGGATCGTATTTCATTCGCGACAGCATCATCATCGTGCCGAAGAACGCGGTGATTCCAGAGGGCTCCATCATCTAATACATTATGGCGCGGGGTTGGGAAAGCAAAGCAGTCGCAGATCAGATCGAGGAAGGGAACTCGCCGAAGCATCAAACTCGCGCAGCTCCGGCCTCGGCGGAAGAACGTGCCCGAAAGGAACGACTCGATTCGTTGCTCCTTTCCAAGTCGAGATTGCTCCAGCAACTGGAGCGCGCCACGCATCCATCACATCGAGACGTATTGATGAATGGCCTCAAGGCTATCGAGAAACAGATCGACGAGCTCTAAAGTGATACTTTAAGTTAATGCCGAAGTTCAACTTCCCGACGCGTGAGTTTCATCCCGCCGTCGTAGAACGAAGCTCAACCCCGTCGAAGCGGCGCAAGATTCCTCAAATCAAACTTCCTACAGATAAGAATTCACTTGAACTCCAAATCGACGGTCGCTCTGTGAAGTTGACCAACCTCAACAAACCCTTTTGGCCGAAGCTGCATGTTACCAAACGAGACCTCATACAGTATTACCTCGACATCGCGCCGGTGCTGCTCCCTCACATCATCGATCGCGCGATGGTGATGAAGCGTTACCCGCATGGCGCGGGAGGGGAGTTCTTCTTCATGAAGCGCGCGCCGTCGCCGCGTCCGGATTGGATTGACATCTGTAATATCGAGCACGAGTCGGGAAACATCATCAACTTCCCAATGATCCAGGATGTGGCTTCGTTGATGTGGGTAATCAACCTCGGTTGCATCGATCTTAACCAGTGGTATGCGCGCTGTGACGACGTCGATCGCCCCGATTATTTGCATTTCGATCTCGATCCCGTGCCGGGCGCGTCGTTCGAGAAAGTCTGCGAGGCGGCGTTATTTATCAGGATGGCGCTCGACTCCCTCAAGATACCGAATTACGCAAAGACCACCGGCTCGAAAGGAATTCACATCTACATTCCGATCAAACGTGGCCCAACTCAAAAACAAGTATGGACGTTTGCGAAACAGTTTGCGTACGCCGTCACCCCGCAGGCGCCAAAGCTCTTGACGGCGATCTACCAGGTTTCGAAGCGGCCGAAGGGGAGGGTGCTGGTTGATTACAACCAGAACGCGTGGGGACGCACGCTGGCTTCAATCTATTCAGTCAGACCAAACAAATTGCCTACGGTCTCGACGCCGATTACGTGGAAAGAATTGGAGCGAGGGATCGCGATCGAAGACTATCGCATCGACAACGTGCCCGCGCGCGTGCGGAAGCTCGGCGACTTGTGGAAGCCTCTCATCGAGGCGAAGGGCAGGTTTCGACTTGAAGCTTATCTTTAACGGTCGGCCCGCCTACACTTCACGTTCATGATTAGCAAGATGGTTACAGTCTGGACGGTGGGGCATTCGACGCGCAGTGCTGAAGAGTTTGGTGAGATCCTCTCGGCGCATGGAATTCAAGTATTGGTTGATGTGCGAAGCTTTCCTGGGTCGCGTCGTTATCCGCAGTTCAATAAGCCTGCGCTTGCCCACTCGTTGGCGAGTATCGGAATCGAGTATCGACACGAGCCGAGGCTTGGCGGGCGACGCAAGCCACGCGCTGATTCGCACAATACTGCGTGGCGTAATTCATCTTTTCGCGCCTACGCAGACCACATGGAGAGTGATGAGTTTAGAAGTGGAGTTGAAGAATTACTTGAACTCGCGCGTGGTGCTCGCACGGCGGTGATGTGTGCTGAAGCTTTGTGGTGGCGTTGTCATCGCAGTCTGATCGCTGATTACCTGAAAGCCGCAGGGCATTCGGTCGTGCACATCATCGATCAGACAAAGACCGAGGAGCATCCATTCACCTCAGCCGCACGAATTGTCGATGGAGAGTTGTCCTATCGAGGTCTTTTGTAGGGGCGGCCCTCCGTGGCTGCCCGTCGGTGTAAGCGCGTGACGGGCGCCACGGAGGGCGCCCCTACAATTATCCTGCTTTGCTGTGCCAGAC
>JBKPJS010000747.1:0-5056 GCA_046730815.1 Acidobacteriota bacterium | reverse complement strand
TGAGCGGCAAGCCGCTCGAGTTAGTGCTCGGATACTCGCTGTTCAAAGACACACCCGGCTTTCACATCTGCGTCTACCTGTTTGACGTTGAGGGCACGCTCCTGATTGAAACGATTCATAACGGGCACTCCGAAGAACCTCCGGTAGTTGAAGCTGATGATTATGTGAGCCGGGTGAGTTTTCCTGCGGACTTTTTTGCGGCTCGTACGTACGATGTTGGAATTCTTCCATCGATTGCGAGTGTTCGAAACTGCTGGCCCAAGCCGCTCATCATTCCCTTTGCCGTCGAAGCTGCTGGTAAGGTGAATCAGGCTTATCCAGGTTATTCGACTCCCGCGAAACTTGCACCGCTGCTTGAATGGAAAACCGAACGCCTATCGAACGCCGTCGAGAGTGAGCCGGCGAACCTGACTCAATGAAGCTTTGCCCGGCCATCGAGCTTTCCGGAGCTATGCCGGTCCTGGTTGATATTGAAGCAGACTATTTCACTCTCGATCCAAACCAACTCGAGGCAGCAATAACACCGAGAACCAAAGCAATCATCCGTGTTCATATCTACGGCCAACCTGCGAATCTGGGAGCCGTCGTAATTGACTGCCCTCCGGTCAGCTCGTTTACCGAAGGCGTGTTGATCTCGACTATGGTCGACGGTGTGCTGCGGTGGTTCACGGCGGCAAGAGCTCGCGTCACATCGTGCGGCGCTCGAAACAGTTGCTCAACGACGTCGGCGCAAAGATCTTCGGCGTAGTCCTCAACAACGTCAATCTTCAATCAGACGACTATTACTATTACCAGAGTTATTACGGACAGAAGTATTACGAGCACGGATGAAACGGAAAAAAGAAGGATGAGCACAGATCCGATCTTTTCATCCGTGTCATCCGTGGCTCGGATTGAGCCGCCATCTACGTGGCCACCGATCGGCTTGCGCGAGCTGTGGGAGTATCGGGAGCTTCTTTATTTTCTTACCTGGCGTGACATCAAGGTGCGTTACAAGCAAACCGCGCTCGGAGCTGCGTGGGCAGTCATTCAACCGCTGTTCATGATGGTGGTTTTCAGCCTGTTTTTTGGACGGCTCGCCGGCGTGCCTTCTGATGGGCTTCCTTATCCCGTGTTTACCTTCTGCGCGCTGTTGCCGTGGCAGCTCTTTGCGCATTCGTTGACGGAGTCGAGCAATAGCCTGGTGGCAAGTCAGAACCTGATCACCAAAGTCTATTTTCCTCGTTTGGTCGTGCCAATTTCCGCTGTGCTTGGAGGCTTCATCGATTTTGCGATCGCTTTCGTCATTCTGCTGGGCATCATGTTTCTCTATGGCATCGTTCCAGGGTGGCAGATTGTGGCAGTGCCCGGTCTTGTGCTTTTGGCAGTGATGACGGCTCTGAGCGTCGGTCTCTGGCTCTCAGCGCTGAACGTGCAATACAGAGACGTGCGCTACACGATCAACTTCCTCGTCCAGTTCTGGCTGTTCGCGACGCCCGTGGCATATCCAAGTTCGATTGTGCCGGCGAAGTGGCGTGCGCTATATGCACTCAACCCGATGGTGGGTGTCGTCGATGGTTTTCGCTGGACGCTACTGGGCAAACCTGAATCCCCTGGCCTGCCGCTGCTAGTCTCAATGATTGTTGTCTTCCTGCTTCTCATAGGCGGCCTCTATTACTTCCGTCGCCTGGAGCAACAGTTTGCGGATATTGTCTGATGTCTAACTTCGTTATCCATTGCGAAGGTCTGAGCAAGCGGTATCGCATCGGATCCGCCGAGCCTTACAAGACGCTCCGCGACGCGATCGCAACCACCACGCTCGCTGCTTTTCAACGCTTCAAAACAAACGCGCAAAACGGCAATGGATATATCTGGGCCCTCAAAGATGTTTCGTTTGAAATCGGGCGCGGCGAAGTTGTCGGCATCATAGGCCTTAACGGTGCAGGTAAGAGCACGCTGCTCAAGATTCTCTCGCGCATTACGAAGCCGACGCGCGGACACGCAGAACTCAATGGGCGTGTGGGTTCGCTGTTGGAAGTTGGCACCGGCTTTCATCCCGAACTCACCGGCCGCGAAAATGTCTTTTTGAACGGCGCGATACTCGGCATGCGAAAGGTTGAGATTGAGCGCAAGTTTGATGAGATCGTCGGTTTCGCTGATGTCGAAAAATTTATCGATACACCAGTCAAACGGTACTCGAGTGGGATGTACATGAGGCTCGCATTTGCGGTAGCGGCCCATTTGGAGACTGAACTACTGCTGGTTGATGAAGTGCTGGCGGTCGGTGACGCGCAGTTTCAAAAGAAGTGTTTCGAGAAAATGAGAGAGAGCGGAGCGGAGGGACGCACCGTTTTATTTGTAAGTCACAACATGTCTGCGGTCAGGAGCATCTGCAAGCAGGCGCTTGTCGTGGAGAAGGGTGCTGTCGTCGCGCAGGGAGAGATCAACGAAACGGTCGATCGATATCTTTCGCGGATCAATTCTTCGCAATCTGCGAGTGAAGCGGTGGAGACAAAAACGTTCTCTGTATCGTCGGTGCAGGTGGGTTCCGCCGCTGGGCCAGTCATCAAGACTTTCGATCCGGTTGAGGTGAGAGTTCAGTTTGTGCCGAAAGTGGAAATTAAGGATCCGGGACTTTACGTCTCATTTCTGACGATGGATTCGCGCCGCCTGACGGGTCTGGATCTGAAAGACTTCATTACTGCCGCATCGTTGCCGGCGGGGCAGATTGCTGAGCTTGGATTCACGATTGAGTCGTTACCGCTGCTGCCCGGCGCTTATCAGTTGGAGATTCATCTGAAAGACATGGCTCGAGGCTTGGTGGAAATCGTGCCCCGGACATTTGATTTTGAAGTTGCTGAAACTGAGGTTTACGGCGGGCGTAAGCTCGATGCCTGGTTTGGGAATATCGGACTGCGTGCCCGAGCGTTGGATCTCTCCCGCAAAGGTGCAAAGGCGCAAAGATGATCGCAAGGATCAAAAACTCTGCGCCTTTGCGCCTTTGCGTGAAATATTTTTCCACTCCCCGAGCCCAAAAGGATTACGCGACTCACCTCCCAATCCTGATCGGCTTAGCGAGCATCCGTGAAATCAGAAGTGTGCTCGAGTTTGGCTGTGGCTACTACAGCACGCGTACGTTTCTCAACCGCTCCGCCTTCCCAGACCTTGAGAAACTGCAATCCATTGAGAACGATGCATCGTGGGCCGAGTCGATTAAGGAGATTGCGAAGAACGACGAGCGTTGGATGCTCAATCTTGTCGATGGGGAAATAGCAGACTCCGTCACGCATTTGGATCTTGAAGCCTTTGACCTAGTCCTTGTGGACGATTCGAAGAACAGCGCGCAACGCGCCGCGACTATTCACGCGGTAGCTGCTTGTCAACCCGAACGCCCGTGGATCGTCATTCATGATTACGAAGTCGAAGAATACAGAAGCGCGGCGAGAAGTTTCGAGCAACGCTACGCCTTCAAAACTTACACCCCGCAAACGGGCTTGGTTTGTAACAAACCTGCTTCCGAAGTGAAATCATTAGGCTCGCGTTTAAAAGAACACGGCAGGAACCTTCAACCTGACGACGTCGAAGGCTGGCTAAGCGCGTTCTGTAGATCCTGAAATCGTCTATGCTGCCGCGGTTGCTTTATGTCGGAGACGTGCCCGTGGAAGCTTCATACCACGGCTCAGCGCTACTGCACCGGTTGCTGTCCAACTACCCGCACGAAAATTTGACCATTATCGAGACTGCGACGAAATCAGAACCGGGCCGGCGGCTGCCTGATGTGCGGTATATTTTTCATCCTATCGGTAAGCCGCGCTGGCTGAACACGCGATTCCATCCTTACGCTGTTGCCTGGTTCACTCAAACAGGGAAACGCTTCGCACCGGCGATCTCACAATCACTCAACGGTTTTGAAGTTGAAGGCGTTTTGACGGTGGCCCATGGCTTCGGCTGGCTCGCGGCGGCCAATATCGCCGGCAAAAGAAAAGCGCCTTTGCATCTCGTGGTTCATGATGACTGGCCGCGTGTTGCAGTTGTTCCTGCGCGTTTCCGCAAGTCGCTGGAGGATCGTTTCGCGAGCGTTTACAGGCAAGCGCACTCGCGTTTGTGTGTTTCACCGGCGATGAGCCGCGCTTATACAGAACGCTACGGCCAGCCTGCGGAGGTTATTTATCCGAGCCGAGCGCCTGAGTGCCCTGAGTTCGAAGATCCGCCTGCAAGACTCGCAGTCAACGACAGATCATTCACAATCGCCTTTGCGGGATCGATCAACTCAAATGGCTACATCCGAGCGCTACTCACACTGCAAGACGCTTTGAAACCTGTGGGCGGCCGGCTATTGATTTTTGGACCACTAAAACCTGATGAAGCAAAACAGGTTGGCCTGAATTCGGGTACAGCAGTGTGTGGATTATTGAGCTCGTCAGAATTGCTGGTTCGTCTGCGCGAAGAGGCTGACGCATTATTCGTTCCCATGTCGTTTGACTCTTCTGATCGCACGAACATGGAAATGGCGTTTCCAAGTAAGCTTGCCGATTGCACCGCGATCGGCTTGCCACTATTGATTTACGGTCCGTCTTACTGCTCAGCCGTGACCTGGGCTCGTGAAAATCCCGGTGTTGCTGAAGTAGTTGAAGCTGAAAACGCGTTGCGCGAGGCAATCGAGCGACTCGCAAAAGTCCCTGCTCATCGCGTCGCTCTCGGAAAACGCGCTCTCGAAGCCGGTCGCCAATATTTCACTCACGAACGCGTGCAACAAGTATTTCATCAAGCCATATCCGTGTGACCCTGTGAAGAGATTTCTGGATCGCACAGCACTCGCCTTGTTCAAAACGGTTCCAACGAAGACCGCGCAACATTTATTGTTCCTCGCGCAGAGCGAACGCGATCTTTCCGACCGTTGGGGTTATCACATTCGCCCAATTCACTACTACGAGCCTTTGCCTGATTTCCGCTCGATTACTGCGGAGCAGACCAACCGGCGGCGCAGTTATCCCGGTATAGACTTCAGGTGGGAAGAGCAACTGGCGCTTCTTAGCGCGTTAGTCGCGTATCGCAACGAGCTGCTCGAAATCGAATT